>JBCDHX010000100.1:0-21031 GCA_038749535.1 Bacteroidota bacterium | reverse complement strand
CGTGGGTCCAACAGCAACCTTTCCGGTCGAGTCGGCTCTTGGGGGGGCATTCGAGACGCGCTGGACAAGGCGAAAAACGTAGAAGATGCAGGGCATCAGCGAGGCTTTTCAACCCAGAAATCGGGAAAAAGAACAAGCCAAGAATCTTAGATTATTTGTTTCGCATCCCTAAGCAATGAACAAGAGACAAGAATATCCCACTTTTACATTCTATCGTGAAAACTTCTGGGATAGCGATTCTTTATCAAAACGCGATGACCGCTGTCTACTAAACTCTACAACTCCTCTATCTTCAAGCTTCCATAAGACAACTCCGCCACCACTCGGCTCCGCGCACTGCTACCGCCTTTGCTGCCTTTCAACTCAAAAGAGCTAGAGCGTTGTATATCGCGCTGTATGTCCATCCCTTCATCGTCGTATCGCACATTGGCATATTTACCTTGCGCTTCTAGGCGATAGCTAGCACCGGATTCGATACCCAGTTTGAAATTGGCGTGACTGCCATCCATCACTAACTCATCGAAGCCTTTCATGACTTTGCTGATGACACAAGTATTGTAAGACAGAGACCCGACGAAGCGATCTTTGAGTGTCCCGATTTTGACATTGGTATAGCCTGCATCCATCAGGGCTTCTTCCACTTTGTCGATGGTATAATTGGAGTATTCTGTTTCTACTGCTAAGCGTTCGACTTCACCGATGGTGTAGCGGTCATATTTGGAGTCTAATGTCACGCGTCGCGCATTCTCGATCTCCATGCCTTGACAGTATTTGCTCTCCATTTTGATGTCGCGTGCATTGTAGATATGGACACGGCTATAACTTGCTTCCACCATCAAATCCTTTGCTTCTGCCAAAGTGCAGTCCGCACCGGAGTACGCTACTTCTATGGTAGAATTGTCACCGATAGACTCGATTTGGAAAGTACCATATTTGACTTCGATGTCGGCACTTCCGATCAGTTTGCCTAGTTTGAGATTGCCGTACTTCATGCTGGCTTTTAGTTCGTTGGTAGCCGGCATATGTACTTCATAAGTGACCGTGTAGCTGGCATTATTGATGCCTTTGAGATTGAAATCTGTCTCTGCGCTCACATAGTCACTACCATTACTGAAATCAACGTCTATACCGTCAAGAATTTGTCGGACTTTGCGGTCGTTATTCGCTTTCGCCTCGACAGTCACTTCGATCTTGACTTCGTTTCTATCCCAGACCTCGATGTTCATACTTCCATATTTATTTTCTAAAGAAGTTGTACCATCTGCATTGATTGGGAAAGTTTTACTTAGATTTTTTTCTGCCTTCTGTGCTTGCAAGTAAGTTAAACTAAATAGTAGGACTACAAGTACATACAAAAAGCGTCCGGTGCTGAAATTATATCTGCTGGTCATATTGTCTGGATTTTTCTAATTGGGACTGTTCTAGTTCTCGCAGGACAGTCTCTAGAATGGATAATTTAATTTGATACGTCTCTATGATGTTGTACAACAAAATTTCTTCTGAATCTTGAGGTGCTTGTTGCAATTCCAATCGCAGCTCTGCCAAAAAAGCATCTTGATCTTTTAGGTCAGCTAGTACTTCGGCATTCTCTTGCGGATAGGCAGCTAGCAACGCCAGTTTTTCTTGTACAGCACGCTGATAGTAGCGTTCTGTTTCTGTGACTTCGTTGGGTAGCGTGCTTTCCGTTGCTGTTGCCATAGCATCTGCTTGAAACTGTTGGGTCAATAAGCTCCCAATCACACCTCCGGCGCATAGTAATAGCAAAATAGAAGCTGCCCGTACCAAGCGTTTCCGCCAAAGTACACGCCGCTTTCCTTGCTCGGCTACTTCCATCGCTTTTTCGATGTGATACCAGTTTTTCAATGCCGGCAATTCACTATCGAAGTCCGCTCGATGGTCTTGTATATATTGTTCTAATTGATCTTTTTTCATAATAACTTTTACGCTGTCGACTTCTTATGTAGAAGTCGATAGTTTAAAATCTTGGTAACTACTGAGGTTGTCCTGTCGGGACAGGCTGTTTATAGTAGTGTCATTTGAGTATTGTCTCCTCAGAAGAAAACGAGTTGTCCATTTGTTGATGTGTTAATACACCTAAGGTCTAATATCTATCACCTCTTTTTATCAATTCGATAACGATCAGGAATATCTTTCTCCTGCAAAGCTAATCGCAACCGCTGTTTGGCGCGGCTATATTGCGACTTAGAAGTCGCTTCTGTAATCCCCAATATCTGTGCGATTTCTTGATGGTCATAGCCTTCCAAAGCGTACAGGGAAAAGACTACTCTGTAGCCATCTGCTAGCTCTCGCACCGCTTCATTGATGGTTTGAACAGTCAACGACTGACTATTGATATGGACAGTCTCTGCTGCTATCTGATGTTGTCGATCATCCAATTCTTGGATATGCAATCGCCTCTTTTTCAGAAAGTTAATACAATTGTTGATGACGATGCGTTTCATCCATGCGCCCACAGCAGACTCTTGCCGGAAGCTGTCTAGCTTCGTGAAAATATCGACAAAGGAACGTTGCAGTATGTCTTCTGCATCTGCCTCGTGTTTTAGCATTCGCAAACACACATTGTACATCGCTTTCGAGTACAATTTGTACAACTCAAACTGCGCCCGTCGATCGCCCTGCCGACAAGCTTCAATAATCGTTGAATGTGTGTTACCGTAGTTCAATGTTTGTTGGTCTGAGCGAGATGAAACACCCCAAATCTAATGTGTTTATCTCGCGTTGTTTTAAGCGTTTGATAGGAAGGACAATGGTTGAGTACAGAGGTTGCAAGTGTACCAAAAATAAATAGCATTGGACAAAAAAAGCCGAAACACACAATTGTATTTCGGCTTTTGCTAAGTAATTGAGGGTAAATAAATTTCCTTTCTGACCGAATAGGTTTTTCGTTCAGATAAGCCTGTCCCGAATATCGGGGGCGAAAAACATAGGTGATATCTTCCGAGGAGTCGGAACAAGTTATCGATGAGGCTTTTCAACGAAACGTGAGCGGAAAAATGCCGTCATGAAATCGGAAATTATATGCACTCAACTACTTAAGTTACTGTCTTTGAGAAGTTACCGCTCATCGCTCGGCATTCCTCTCAGCTGTACCGCTACATCTTGATAGCGATTTTTACGATAGACTTTCATCATGACCGTTTCTCCGACGCGGCGGCTACTGATGGCTTCTTGCAATTCAGGAAAAGAACGAATGTCCTTCCCGTCTATAGCGACGATGACATCACGCGCACGCAATCCAGCTTCATCTGCGGCACTACCGGAGACAACTTGCTCTACAACAACGCCTTGTGTGATACTTTCATCTATCCCCAAATCGCGAATCGCTTCTTGTACTTCAGGATTGCTACTCATCATATCCATTACTTCCACACCAAGCATGGCTCGCTCATAGCCACCGTTTTCTATGATGTCATCTGCGATGCGGCGCGCCAAGTTGATCGGAATGGCAAAAGAATAGCCAGAAAATGTTCCGGTACGCGTCGCAATAGCCGTATTGATACCAAGTAGGCGACCTTCTGCATCTACGAGTGCGCCACCGCTATTGCCCGGATTGACGGCAGCATCTGTCTGGATGAATGACTCAATTGCGCCACGCTGCCGCGAATGAATCGCATCTATCGAACGACCTTTCGCGCTGATAATGCCTGCGGTGACCGTCGATGTCAAATTGAATGGATTGCCTACTGCCAACACCCATTCTCCAATATCCGCTACATCTGAATTGGCGAGATCGAGCGTCGGTAAGCCTTCCGCTTCTATATACAGCACTGCCAGATCGGCTTCTGGATACGTCCCGATCAGTTCCGCTTGATATTTTCGGTTGTCGTAAAGCGTGACGGTGATTTCGTCGGCATAGTCCACGACATGATTGTTGGTGATGATGTAGCCGTCATTGGTGTAGATGACACCGGAGCCTGTGCCTTTTTTTGGCCCTAAATAATCGTCGAAAGGATTACCAAAAAAGAACTCGAAGGGATCGTCGCTGCGCTTTTCGCTTCGTGTATTGGTCACGCTTTGGGTCGCTTCTATGTGAACGACAGCGGGCGTTGCCATTTTTGCGGCAGCTTTAAAGTCAAAAGGGGCAGCCACAGACATCCGTTCTTGCCGACTGCTGAGCTGAGCGGTTGCTTCTTTTTCTTCTGTGGTGTCTTGCGTCGGCAATAGTTGCAGTCCACCGAGTACGATGAGACCACCCATGATTCCTGCCATCAAGTAAGAAAGGATATGCTTAAACATAGGATGTATTTTTTTGTATGGTAGTCTAAATTGACAAAGAAATTAACTGTTGGCTTTGGTTCATTGTTAAAGGTGATATTTTGTTTTAACAGCAAATTAACGACAAAAAGACAATTGATAGACGGATTGACCAAATACTTGCACAGCCTGTTTTAAGTGTTAAAACATAGAGTCGTCGAACTTCTATAGTTTTGAACCAGTTTTCTAAAAGCCTTTTGATTACAGTTTTTGTTTATGTCTATTACATCACATCATACTTTTTCTTCTAGATTGCGCGCTGTTCGCGAAGAAGCAATCGACTTATTGCAGCCACAACAAGCACTGGAATACATTTTTCTGGACAACGAACAGTTTCTGGAAGGATTAGATTGGGGTATCCCTAGGTACGGTCATCCCGAAGGTAAAATTCTTTATCATATTGAGGAAGTTTTGCAAAATATCGACTGCATTCCCAATTTGGATAAAGCGGACTATCTCAAGCTACGGCTGATCACTTTTGTACACGATACATTCAAAAATCTAGAAGACAAAGCACGTCCACGTAGTTGGCTCAAACACCATGCCGTATTTGCCAGACAATTTCTCTCCAATTATACATCCGATGAAGCCCTTCTGGACTTGGTAGAGTTACACGATGAGGCCTATTACGCTTGGCGAACGATTCATATTCAACATCAGCCGGATTTGGGAAATTTGCGCAAAGAACGACTGCTCAGTAGAATGGGCGATCAGTTGCAACTGTATTATCTATTCTTCAAATGTGATACCCTGACAGGTGATAAGATGCCTGCGCCGTTGGATTGGTTTGAGGAGAAGATAGAAGGGATAAAGGTCGTGGAGCTGTGCTAATCAAAAAGCCCATTCAGCTATTGTTGAATGGGCTTTTTGATAAGTAGATGGCTATTTTCGATATCGAAATTAGTTAGGATGTGAGACTCTAAGCATTTGCAGAAGCCGTCTATCATCTAATGTCTAATAGACTTATTATGCCGCATCTTGATTGACTACATCGGACAAATTTTATTCTATTCTGCATTAAAATTTTTAGTCGTAGCTAGGCTATGCCGAAAAATTTTGCCTTGTCCAAAATAAAATTTGCTTCGCTTCGCCCTAATCAGCTACGACATAACAAGTCTAATATTTATCGTCTCTAATCTAACTCTTAGAGGAAGAACTTGATCTTTCCATTTTCGCACGTGGCTGTGCACCAGACTTCATTGCTGTTGTCCACTCTTGGATAGACTCTTCGTTATTGCGAATATACGGCTCATACTGTGCCTTTTCTGCCAATGCTTTAGACTCTTTCGCTTTTTCAATGGCATCTTTGTATTGACCCATTTCTGCCAAAATCAATGCCTCCGTACGCACCATCCAAAACTTCTGATCACTCGCATTTGCTTTTCTGATCCACACCAACGCCTGAGACAGATCTTTGCCTTCACTCAAGTAGTAAGAAGCTGCTTGGTGGTAGTCGCCCTGAGAAGGTCCTGCCATGACTTTAGTGATGCTATCGACCACTTTTTTGTCTGTTCCCATCGTCATCGGGATGCTCACTAGCACGTCTCCCCACATCAAATCCATAGTCGCAGAAGCGTTGCGTAGGTTGTTGATGTCGATGGTGAAAGTTTCTACCTGACGACCTGCTTTCTTAGCCGGAACAGTTGTGACCAAAGCTGCTGTTTTTTCATTGTAGCCATTCCAGCTCGGCGAATCGTAATTGAAGAAACGTACTTCCCACTCTTTCTCACCTGGATAAGTCAAGATAGAATAGTCGCCAGCTTTCAAGTTTTTGCCGTTGATTTTGATGTCTTCCGTGAATGAGATTTTTGTGGCACTATTTGCACCTGTACGCCAAGCATTGCCATACTTTTCAATGGACTTCTCTCCTGCTGCCGCGAAAGCTGTTCTGTCTTTCAAGCTCGGGCGAGAGTACTCGATCATGATTTTTCCTAGTCCTAGATTCTGCTCTATTTTAGCGGTTGGGCTCGGCTGTGGTGTCGCGATTTGGGCGTTCATGGTACATGCAAAAACCAGTAAGCTCAATATAATTGTAAATTGTTTCATTTGTTAGTTGTAATTTAATGACTGAAAATCGGTTACAAACAAGTAGTGAATAGCCTACTCGATTGTCTAAAACACCGCGAAAATACATCATCTTTGGAGATAATTTTTGAGCTTAACATGTTTTTGGAGAATGAATGACATTTTAGCGCAAGCTTTCGACCCCGAACAATTTAGAACACAAGGTCATCAACTCATCGACCTACTCGCCGATCACTTATCTGCTAGTACGAAAGGGGAAACTGAGTTTTCTCAAACTTGGGCAACACCTGAATCGCGATTGGCAGATTGGGAAAGTCATTTTCAAAATACAGATACCGATCTTTTGCCTTTGCTACAAAAAGTACTCGATCAGTCCCTACACATTCATCACCCAAAATACGTCGGTCATCAAGTCGGTGTCGCTGCTCCGATGGCTGTATTGTCATCTATGGTCAGTAGCTTGCTCAATAACGGCATGGCGACTTATGAGGTTGGTCAAGGAGCTGTAGCGATAGAAAGAATTATCACACAGGAGATACTGACGCAAATCGGTTGGCAAGATGGAGATGGATTTTTGACTTCCGGTGGTACATTGGGCAATTTGACAGCTCTGCTGAGTGCTAGAAATATTCAGCGAACGAAATTGGGACTGAAGGAAACCGATTCATTGGCAATTATGGTATCTGAGCAGGCACATTACTGCATCCAAAGAGCGGTGCATACGATGGGTTGGGGCGACGAAGGAGTTATCAAAGTACCGACAGATGAACGGTTTAAGATGCGAACGGAGCTGCTGCCGGAATTATTAGCAGCAGCTAGAGATAGAGGCAAAACAGTCATTTCTATCGTCGGCAGTGCATGTACGACATCGACGGGGAGTTTTGATGATTTGAATGCCATTGCAGACTTTTGTGCAGCAAATAAGTTATGGTTTCATGTGGATGGAGCACATGGTGCTTCGGCGATGTTCACAAACAACCATCGTGACCTGATTGCAGGTTTGGAAAGAGCAGATTCCTTCATTATGGATTTCCATAAAATGCTGTTAACGCCTTCGTTGACGACCATTGTCGGTTATAGAAATACCATCCACTCTTACGCCACTTTTGAGCAGCAAGCGCAGTACCTATGGTACAATCAAGAAGAACTAGAATGGTACAATCCCGGCAAGCGGACGTATGAATGCACCAAACTGATGATGAGTATTCGGGTTTATGCAATTCTGAAAACTTATAGGACAACATTGTGGTCTACTTATGTAGCGCAGCAATTCGATTTGGGTCAGGCGTTTGGTCAATTGATCGTAGACCGTTCAGATTTTGAGCTAGCTGTCGAGCCGGAGTGCAATATTGTATGTTTTCGATATACCAAAGTCCCTTTTGGTGACATTAACGCTTGTAATGCTTTCATTCGCCAATCTATTTTGGAAGAAGGGGAGTTTTATATCGTACAAACCAAATTGAATGGTGATATTTGGTTGCGCACAACGCTCATGAACCCGTTTACGACTTTGGAGCATTTGGCGGTATTGTTAGAAAAATGTCGAGCTGCGGCAGCTTGGTATGTGGCGACTATGCCTGAACATCAAACTTTAACTCAATAATCAATTTTTTGTGTTCTCTATGCCCTTTGCGGTTCAAAAATTACACGAACCATTTTTTAGAATCAACCTTTTACAATGAAATATACAACACTCTTTTCCATCTTTTGCTTTTGTGTCTCCACCCTATTTGCCCAAAGTATCCCGATCACGTTTCAGGTCAATATGAGCTATCAAATAGAGCAAGGACGCTTCAATCCCAATAGCTCTACGCTCGACATAGCCGGCACATTCAATGGTTGGAATGGAGCTAGTAGTAAGTTGACCGATGCAGATGGCGATGAGATTTACGAGATTACTGTCAATGGCTTTACCGAAGGCGAAACCATAGAATTCAAGTTTAGGAGAAATGGCAACTGGGACGGCTCAGAAGAATTTCCCGGTGGCGGTGATAACAGAAAATACACAGTAGCAGCAGCCGACAACGAACCCCTCTATTGGTACAATGATGAGGTAGACCCCAATGGTGCGCCTTTAGCTGGATTTTCAGTGACGGACAATCGAGTATATGAAGAAAGTTTGGTCTATTTCAATAACACTTCTGCCGGACAAGTGAGCAGCTACCGCTGGGAGTTTGAGGGTGGCTTTCCGAGTACTTCTGATGAGCAATCACCAGTCGTCCGCTATCGCAATCCCGGCACTTACGATGTCACATTGACTGTGAGCGGCAATGGCATGAGCAGCGAAATGATATTAGAAAATTACCTCATCGTCGAAGAGCGGGACTTAACAGAAGTAGAATGGTGGAATGAGTCGGTCTTCTACGAAATATTCGTGCGTAGCTTTTACGATAGCGACGGCGACGGCATTGGGGACTTCAATGGCATCATCGAAAAACTAGACTATTTGAATGACGGCGATCCGAATACGACTGACGATTTGGGTGTGACGGGCATTTGGTTGATGCCAATCCATGAATCTCCGAGCTATCACGGCTACGATGTTATCGACTATCGCTCCATCAATCCTGATTACGGCACGATGGAAGATTTCCAGCGATTTCTAGAAGCAGCACACAATCGCGGCATCCGCGTCATCATCGACTATGTGGTCAATCACACTTCTACTCAGCATCCGTGGTTTCAGAATGCAGTGAGCGGAGCTAGTGCAGACAAAAGAGGTTATTATAATTGGCGAAATACCAAACCAAATTACGACGGTCCTTGGGGACAAGAAGTATGGCATGGCAGTCCGTCAGGCTTTTATTACGGCGTTTTTTGGGGTGGGATGCCGGATTTGAATTATCGGACGCCGGAAGTAAAAGAAGAAATATTTGAGATTGCGGACTTTTGGCTGGAAGACATTGGCGTAGATGGGTTTCGACTGGATGCCGTAAAGTATATCGTAGAAGACGGCGACAAACTGGAAGATACGGAAGCGACTTTTGAGTTCTTTCGGGATTTTCACGGCCATCATAAAGCAACAGACAGCGAATCATTCACGGTAGGAGAAGCCTGGACGAGTACTGATAAAATTCGTCCTTATGTGGAGGACGATGGCATTGACTTTTGTTTTGATTTTGACTTGGGCTATGCGATGATCGACGCCCTCAATAGCGGCAACGCCAACCGAACGATGCAGCAACTACAGCGCATCTATAACGTCTATCCGCATATGCAATACGGTACATTTTTGAGCAATCACGATCAGGAGCGTGTCATGACAACTTTTCGTGGCGACGAGCAGAAAATGAAAACCGCTGCTTCTATTTATCTGACTTCTCCGGGTGTTCCGTTCCTCTATTATGGTGAAGAAATTGGGATGCGTGGCACAAAACCGGATGAGTTTATTCGGACACCTATGCAGTGGAGTGGTAGACAATCGGCAGGTTTCACAACTGGATTTCCGTGGATCGCGCTAGAGAGTTTCTATACGGTATATAATGTAGAAGATGAAGAAGCTGATCCAAATTCTATCTTGAATTGGTACAAGACACTCATTCATATCCGTGAAAACGAACCCATTTTACAAACCGGAACTTTCCAAACTCTACCCAATGATGCTCGTAGTGTCGTCTCTTTCATTCGGCAGCAAGGCGAAGCGTCTATCGTGACGCTCATCAATGTCTCAGCGAGTCCGGTCAGCAACTTCACCGTTGATTTCAAACTGAGTCAGATTTTTTCTAAAAACTACGAAGCGGAAAATCTTGTTGATGGCACGATTGATATCTTCACCGTAGACGACAACGATCTACTGTCCAATGTCAATTTGGGAGCTTATGAAACACGTATCTATAAACTGAACGGTACAACTTCGACGAAGGAAGAAAACCGAGTTTCCAATTGGTTGATCTATCCCAACCCAAGTTCTTGTATGATGACGATAGAGCTACCGGCTGACTATCGTGGCGATTATCAGTTTCAGTTGACAGACATCAGCGGCAAAACAACGAGACGCGGACAATTGGATGCCATCGGCAGTGATCGTATTCCTTTTGATTTGACTGGTTTGCCGAAAGGTGTTTACTTTTTGAAAGTGCAAGATTTGGGGGTGAAGAAGGTGGTGTTGCAGTAGGTAAATTCCGCACGATAGAAAAAGAGGACTTGGTTGGTAGATCAATTCCTCTTTTTTACTTCAAACCTGAAATCAGCATCATTTTATAGACTTCTTCTGCCGCCAAACTAGCGCCTACTGAAGACCAATGTGAGTCATCAAAATAGTATAAATCCTTGGTATATCCGACTTCACGCATGAGCGCATCGTAAACAGGCGCATCTACATATTCCTTGTTTAAACCATTGTAGTAATCGAAGAAAGTTGGTTTTACAAAATTCTCCTTATCCTTGATGAATGGATAATAAATATCATATTTATCAGGGCAGACCATGACGATCAGTTGGATTCCTTTTGCTTGAAATTTTGCATTCAACTTTGTCAGTACATCGTGTACCATGTCAATTTCTTTCTTATCATTTTTTCGGTTGATACGTGTCAAGTCATGATAATAAAATAACAGGCGATTCGGATCATTGGTAAACAGATTAGCTCCTGCTATCGGTGCGACACAGGTTTTAGAATGAGCTGGGTTTGGATGGAAAGAATATTGGAGATTGATCAGCGGTGCGCGCAGGGTATTGTGTGAAAATAAATCGACTTTTTTAGGAATGTATGAACCTTTAAGTTTTCGTTTGGTAATATGACTAGCCAACGAATCTACAGCAATAGCTCGATCAAAATCAATAGTGGCACAGCGGCGCATGGTCGACCGTTCAATGGTTTGAAGAACAACTATTTTGACCTGAATCCTATCGAAAAAGTCTCCATTTATCAGTTCTATCGTACGTTGAATGGGATTTCTGCCATTGAGAAACTTCGTTAGGTTGAGTACAGAAAGGTTCTTTTGTGCCAGAAAATTTTGATAACCGAACCGATCTTGATCTGAGAAAGAATCTCCAATCGTAAATACATCAAAAGATTGAGGTTCTTTTAAGTCTATTGCTGAAAGCTCGCTATATTGTTTTTCTAAGTCAGAAAGCGCGTCTATGGCATCTCTAGGCGAAGGATTGTCATAAACATATCCAGCTCTAATCAAATCGCCTTGCCCGTCTCGATAAATACGTTTATTAAAATTGTATATCAAAAGTGCCGGCAAAACGAAAAGACTCGTTTTGAGTATCAATAATTTCATTGCTCAAAATTGAAAGTAAATAAACTGCTGCTCTTCTCCACTAAACCAGATGATCGCGATGATGAGTGTGTAATACATAGCATAGCGTATATGCTTATGCCAGCTCAGACCTAGATCAGCAATGGCGTACTGCTCTCGGCGACCTTGCCATTCGATCAATAGGAAAGTGATAATAAGTGGAATGCCTGTCAGGAAAGCCTCTTTTCGACCTACAAACTCAGGAATCTGTATTAGGCTGCTTGAAAAGATTTCACCTAAATAACTGAAAGCATGAGACAGATTTTCTGCTCTGAAAAATATCCATGCGAGTACAGTCAGACCAAAAGTGGTGAGCATATTCATTAGCTCCCTGAAAGTAGGTAGCGACCGATTGATAGCTACTATATCCAAATGGTTTCTATTCTTTTTGGCGAGCAGAAGTGGTAGAAAATAAACAGCATTCAGCGCACCCCAAACGATGAATGTCCAATTGGCACCATGCCAAAATCCACTTACAATAAAAATGATGAATACATTTCTGATCTGCATCATAGTGCTACCTCGACTACCACCTAGTGGAATGTATAAGTAATCCCTAAACCAAGTAGACAAGGAGATATGCCATCGCCGCCAAAATTCTGCTATATCTCTAGAGAAATATGGATAAGCAAAGTTGCGCATCAGATCAAATCCAAACAAACGCGCTGTACCAATAGCAATGTCTGAATAGCCGGAAAAGTCGCCATAGATCTGAAAAGTGAAGAAAATAGCTCCCAAGAGCAGCGTACTTCCATTGAGGTCAGCGGAATTATTGAAAATATAATTAGCGTACTCAGCGCAATTATCTGCGATGACTACTTTTTTGAATAGTCCCCAAAGAATTTGACGCAAACCATCCACTGCCAGTCCATAGTTAAACTGTCGTTTGCTGTAAAACTGAGGCAATAAATGAGTAGCCCGTTCTATGGGTCCTGCGACGAGTTGTGGGAAGAAGCTCACAAATGCTGAAAAAGCAACAAAATCTCTTGTCGGTTCTAACTTTCGGCGATAAACATCTATTGTATAACTCAATGTCTGAAAGGTGTAGAAGCTAATACCTACCGGCAAAATGACCTGTAAGGAAGTTGCTTGAAACTTTTGTCCAAACAAAGAGAAAGTAGCAATAAAGTTGTCTAAAAAGAAATTGTAGTATTTGAAGAAGGCGAGAAAGCCAAGATTGACAAAGATGCTGATGCCTAGTAGCAACTTTCGTCTATCGGGTCGCTCAGCAGTCGCCAATTGCCGCCCAATACTATAATCTACAAAGGTGCTAAATAAAATCAAGGACAAAAATCGCCAATCCCACCATCCGTAAAATATATAACTCGCCGTGACGATCAGTACATTTTGTGCGCGTATGTTTCTGCTGAAAACATACCAATATAGTAAGAAAACAACAGGCAGGAAAAGTGCAAAGTCGATTGAGTTGAACAGCATACTGTCTGCTTATCGCACACTTCGTGAGTATGCCAAATACAGTAATCGAAAATCAGTTGTGTGGTGGAATAAAATCTGCGTTTGACTCCATAGGATATAGCAGAAGTAATTGTATCAAGGGTTAGCTTCTTAAAACAAAATAAATCAATGAGAATAGAATGGCTGGTAAGATGCTGTTCAAATCTAATGCCTTCCCCACATCATTTTTCTTGAAACACAAAATGAATTAATTAAAATCAATTTTGATTGTATTCAATCATATTTTTCGCTCCCAATAACTCTGCCAATGCATGCTGATCCCCAGCAGCTCGTGCTACTGTCGCACCTTGCTCGTATGCTTTGATCGCTTTTTCATTTTGCTCGTGCCGCTCATACCATTTGCCCAAATGATAATAAGTGCCGACATAGTCTGCTTGATGCTCAGTGAGGTATACATATTGCTCCAGGGCTTTTTCCTCTTGCCCCATTTTCTCGTATTCTTTGGCGAGTGCAAATCGCAAAAAAGGGTCTTCTGGCGACTCTTTCAAGAAGGTAAAAAGTTGTTCCAAACGGCTGTTAGACATAGAATTGACAGTTTGTTGAATGAAATTAGCGAAAATTCGCTAACTAATTATTGGGATGTGCGTTTATTATATACTTTTGCACAAAATTGGGTATAAATCCCGACTTACAATAGCAAATTTCAAAAGATTGAATCTATGAAAATATTAGTTTGTATCAGCAAAGTGCCTGATACGACTGCCAAGATTTCATTTAGTGAAGACGGCAGTAGTTTCAACACGGATGGCGTACAATTTATCATGAATCCTTACGACGAATGGTACGCGCTTGTACGTGCGATAGAATTGAAAGAGGCACATGGTGGTAGTGTCACTGTTGTCAATGTAGGCGACAATACGAACGACACCATTATCCGAAAAGCACTTGCTATCGGGGCAGATGATGCTATCCGCGTCAATGCTGAGGCGTCTAGCTCTATGTTCGTTGCTAAACAAATCGCGCAGGTAGCAGCTGATTATGATATCGTTTTTACTGGGAAAGAAACGATTAACTACAACTCTTCCGAGATCGGTGCGATGATCGCCGCATTTTTAGATGTGCCTTTCGTTTCTTACGCTTCTCATATGGAAGTCGAAGGCAGTACAGCGACCATCACTCGTGAGATCGAAGGTGGTAACGAGACGGTAGAAGTAACTACGCCTTTCGTACTCAGTGCGGCTAAAGGACTAGCCGAGCAACGCATCCCAAATATGCGTGGCATCATGATGGCAAAACGCAAACCTTTGAAAGTCGTAGAAGCGGTCGATTTTCAAGATGCTGCAAAACCAGTTGCTTATCGACTACCGGAAGATAAAGGTGGTGTGCAGTATATCGAAGCAGATGAGATGGATAAATTAGTCCGTCTGTTGCATGAGGAAGCGAAAGTGATCTGAACGAGCTACTAGCCGTTAGCTATGAGCGATTAGATTACTCAGCTGTATCTCTAGCTCGGTGCATTTCAATTGAGGTGGTCACCGGTTAGTATTACATCTTTCTGTATCGAACTTACTCAATTGAAAAAGCTCAATAGGCATTTGTGATTTCGGATCTACATTACAGTAAATTGTATATCAATACCTTATACTTCAGTTAAATATACTGTAAACTAAGTTTTTTTAAAGATTTAAACCGGGGGAGTTTGAGGGAGAAAAATGGTTTTGCAAAAACCGTTTTTCTCCCTCAACACCCTTTTACGCGCCGCCGAAGGTGGCGCGGAGTTAATTTTTTGACCCTCGAAAATCTATCGATTTTATCGAGTCTCAAATTAATAGAAACTTAGATTATAATGTATTAAATTATAGCTTGACAATAGCTATGTCTAATCAATTAATATAATACAACCAAAAAAGATATGGTACTCGTATTTGCAGAACATACAAAAGGCACATTTAAGAAAGCTGCTTTCGAGGCGGTGACTTATGGTGTTAAAACGGCTCAGGCATTGGGCACAGACTGCGTCGCACTTGTTTTGGGTGAAGCGGATAATGCCGGACAACTAGGTACTTACGGCGTTAGCAAAGTCTATCACATCGCTAGCGATCATTTGACACAATTTGATAGCCAAACGTATACAGCAGCGATCACACAAGCTGCCGAACAACTAGGCGCAGATGTTGTCGTATTGAGCCATTCTTCGACTGGAAAGTCGATTGTTGGTCGTTTAGCGGTCAAAATGAGCGCTGGCTCTGTCGCAGGTGTCAATGCATTGCCTACGATAGATGGTAGTACATTTAAAGTCGAAAAAGGTGTTTTCTCTGGGAAAGCCATCGCGACTTATGAAGTGTCTTCCGATAAGAAAGTCATTTCTGTCATGGGCAACTCCATTCCTGTAGAAGCAACGGGCGCAGCGGTAGAAGTAGAATCACTGAGTATAGATGTGCCTGCACCGAAAGTAGCAGTCAAGGAAGTGAAGCGTGCAGAAGGTGTAACACCATTACCCGAAGCAGAATTGGTTGTTTCGGCAGGTCGTGGTATGAAGGGACCGGAGAATTGGGAAATTATAGAAGATCTGGCAGAGGCTCTAGGCGCAACGACGGCTTGCTCTCGACCAGTGGCAGATACAGGCTGGCGCCCTCACCACGAGCACGTAGGACAGACTGGTGTGGCGATTCGTCCGAACTTGTACATTGCAGCAGGTATCTCCGGTGCGATTCAGCATTTGGCAGGTGTCAATAGCAGCAAAACTATCGTGGTCATCAATAAAGATCCGGAAGCTCCATTTTTCAAGGCTGCTGACTATGGTATCGTCGGTGACTTGTTTGATGTCGTACCGAAATTGACGGAAGCGGTGAAGAAATTCAAGAGTGAGCACTAGGTACTGTGCTCACTAGAACAGCAAAAGCCATTGCAAACATTATGTCTGCAATGGCTTTTTTAGTTTTATAGATATATGCAATTAAGAGCGTACCAAATTCTTTTCCTTATTTGCCTGATCTTTGATGTATACCTTGGGCGTCATCCCCATGATCTCTCGAAAGACTTTGTAAAACGTAGATTTGTTTTTAAATCCACACTGTAAAGCAATGCCGAATAGCGTCAAATTCCGATAAGCTGGATCGACAATCTTTTTGGTCACTTCGCGTATACGAAATGTATTCAGGTAATGCTGAAAATTGCTATTGGCGAGGTGATTGACGACCTGTGATAGATACTTTGTATTCGTATCCAAACGGTCGGCAAGCTGTCGCAAAGACAGATTGGCATCCAAATAGAGCTTTTCTTCTTCTAGTACGCGTTGTAGTTGATAATACAACTGCATCTCTTCCATGCCACGAAGACTACTCGAATTGTATTTTTCGGATAGCTGCATCAGCGGAATGCCTGTATCGTCGCTCACGTAGTCTGCATTGACCTCAAAGGCGATATAGTTGATGACATCTTGCTTTTGATTGAGCACCGGATAGATTACGAGGCGACAAATATAAGGCGTACCGTCCTTCTTGTAATTCATTAGCTCATCTTTGATCGGCACACGCTCTTTTAAGCTTTCTCGGATACGAGTAACTGTGCTAGCATCTGTGTCTTTCCCTTGCAGGAGTCGAGGATTTTTACCCACTACCTCCTGAACAGAATAGCCTGTGATATTGGTAAAATCTTGATTGACCCAAAGTATATTTTGTTGAGCATCTGTTAGGATAACCGCTACTTGTAACATGAGCTTTCTATTAGTTGTCTACTCAAATAATTCGTAATTTCATACAAATGAATGAATTTGAGCAGGTATGAGTAAAAGGGTGATTAACCTCTATCAGTTATTTTGTTTAACTTTATTAGAAAGACATCCAACAAACATTCTACAAAGCGTAAATAATTGATTATCAGTTATAAATATAATAAGATGCCGTCTTAAAAGAAACGTATTGCCACAATATGTTGTTCAGCTCTTTCATAATAATAAGCTTTGTTTAGCTTTTGTTCATGCTTTTGGAATTCTGTGGTATATTAGCTAAGCGGCATTTCATATAGAAATGATTAGCGATTGCTATCTTTATGGATGACCGACTATATGTAGGATGATTCGTATAAATGTTACAAGAATGTATCAAATGAGCGTACTCGTCTTATTTTATCGCATCTCGCTTTATTATTTGGTTTTGGTCGGTTCTTTTTCGAGCTATTATCCATGAAGTTGCTTTATCTTTAATGATCTAGCTACTAACAGCAATGCAAAGCATGAATTTATTTGAACTCAGAGGAACACTGACGAGCACACAAAATTGGCTGCTCGGTATATCGGGACTTATTTTGTTTATTATTTTGTGGTGGGTCGCAGCAGAGCTTTTGGCGGTACAGCGTCCGACCGTCGATGGCTATACGACACGCATCCCGACAGTGACAGAAGCAGCGGAAATGGGCATAGATAGGGATTCTTTACTACGTGCCGACTCTATTCGTTTTGAAAACGCGACCACTTTCACGAAAGTTTATCCTACTTTGCCGACACCGCTACAGGTCGTTCAGTCCTTTCCTGATCTGGTTCAGCAAAATAGTTTGTTTAAGAATACACTATTGTCTATCTGGCGCAATCTGCAAGGCTACTTTTGGGCAGTTTTGATTTCTATTCCATTGGGATTTTTGGTTGGACTCATTCCGCTTTTCCGAGGATTATTCGGCAAACAAGTAGACGCTTTGCGCTATTTACCGCTCACGGCTTTGGTGGGTATCTTTATTACTTGGTTTGGGATAGGCGAAGGCATGAAAATCTCTTTTTTGGCTTTTGGCATTATTGTCTATCTGCTGCCTGTCGTGATACAGCGCATTTTTGAAGTACAGGATGTTTATTTACGGACAGTGTTCACATTGGGGGCAAATAAGTGGCAGACCATCAAAAGTGTCTATATTCCTTCTGTGATGTCCAAATTGATCGATGACATCCGAGTACTGACCGCTATTTCTTGGACCTATATTATCATCGCAGAGCTATTGAATCAAGAAGGTGGCATAGGCGCATTGATTTATACGGCAGGACGTCGAGGGCAGATTCCCAATGTATTTGGGCTGCTCATTGTTATCATCATTGTTGGGTTTTTACAAGATCGCTTATTTGTCTACTTGGATCAGCGACTTTTTGGACATAAATATCAGTCTGTACGCAGAGCCGGCAGTCAGGAAGTGAGCTATGGGATTTACATTTTGCTGGGTTCGGTCGTCGTTTACCTGATACTCGGTGTGATATTGAATAGTTTAGCTATCTATCCTGGCAGCATTCTTCGATATGGTTTGCTCATCATTTTGATGACGAGTATAGTGATGATTACTTTTGGGGAGTGGCGCGTCTGGCAGAGTAGAAAACTGAGCTAACTGTTTCAAAATAGTTCATTATGAAGACATCCTCCTTACTATGTTGCTTGCTATCGTTTTTCCTGCTGGCTTGTGAAGAAGAGTTTTTTACACCTCAGGTCAATGTCGATCCCGAATTTCAGCCTTATTTGGACACCTATATCGCAGAAGCCACTAAAAGAAGAGTCGAAGTACCGATTGAGGAAAAAGGCTTGACGCTAGTGTTTGATGATACTCCTTCAGGTGCTAATGGTGTATGCTATGGTGTACGTGAGGGTATAACGAGCGAGCATCGCATCCACATCAGTCAGAGTAACTGGAAAGACATGAGTGAAGCGTATCGAGAATTTCTCATTTTCCATGAAATGGGACACTGCTACGAGTATCGACGACACACAAGCGACACCCTGAGCAATCGCGACTGGAAAAGTATGATGAGAGGCCGGTCGCCCATAGGTTTCGGGTATCGTAGTATCAACTACACAGGGACGAGGCGCGAGTACTACGTCGATGAACTTTTTGACCCAGATGTCGCTCCACCAGATTGGGCGAGTTGGACACGAGATTACAATACCATAGCTGAGACTGAAAAAACACTTCTTGCCGAAAGGAAAAATCCTACCACTTTTTCTCGCTCTTTTAATTGGGCGGACAATTATGAGATAGAAATTGAATTTCCAGTCACAGACGATTTGTTGCGGTCCGTAGTCGGTTTTGCTTGGGGCAATTTTTCAGAGGAAGAGTCGCTGCGTTTCGCACTTTCTACCTTCAACCTTTTTATTTCGGATAACGTAACTGGTTATGGTAACCTTCACGCCTTTGAGTCTTACAATGGGCTGAGATTGGGACAGTCTGGTAAGCTGACCGTACAGAAAATAGGTGATTATTTTTGGTACTTCGTCAATGAAAAGTTTGTCTATTGGACAGATGTTGTACCTTTAGTCACGCAAAGAGTCATGCTCGTCAATCTAGGCGGCACAATCGACAGAATCACCGTAAAAAATCTACCAAATTGAAAAAAAATGACTTTCCCCCTTTCATCTTACCAAAATAGCCTGTATATTTGCAATCCTTTTTGACCTATGGTGTAATTGGCAACACAGCTGGTTTTGGTCCAGTCGTTCTAGGTTCGAGTCCTAGTAGGTCAACTTACTCAAAGCGCAATTCATTGTTTATCAGTAGATTGCGCTTTTGTTTTTTGTGGTAGTTTCTATTACTTATAGTAATTTTAAAGGTAACGTGAAGACTCCTTCTGCATCCAACAAGCTTTTCCCTGCTTCTAATTTGCGTTTCGCCCTCGCTTTAAAGGTCTCAAAATCAAATTCTTTCATTTTGATTGTCAATTTTTTACCCTCAAAACCAAGGACTTATTGACACACTTCCTGGAACGCGCTCAAAGCATATCTAATACACTTAGTATAGAGTTCACTAATCTAGCTTTTTCCATATCCAATGTTTCTTGATCCGATTGTCCTCTAATAGAATTACGCTTTATATTAGTCCAGTTTGATTTTATCAGAATTATATCTTTTGATAGTTCCATGTTTGGGTTATTTTCTGAAAACTTTACCAATACTTTCATAGTAGCTTCGATTTCTCCTCGCTTAATAAGGTGCTCACATGAGTGCCTTATATCGTCATGGCTATTATGTGTTGTCGGTACTTCTATTGTATGATTAATAGAGTTGCTCACCATCTCCAGAAGCATCACCTTTTCTTTTTGGCTATTTACTACCTGACCTTCTAAAGATTTAATCTGTAAATCTTTGAATTTAATTTCCATATTAAGATTATGAACCTGCTGTTCCAATCTCATTCTTAATATATCAATAGACTCAGGAGAAGGTTCTCCTTCTACATTAATCGTTCCTATAAAACTATCTTTCGCAAAACTTAAATATTCATCAAAATACTGCTGAATCAACTCATCATCTTCTTCACTTTCTATTTCGAGTTCTAATCCGTCATCTACTTTCTTTACATTAAAATTAACGTCTTTACCTTTAGCTGTTTCTACATAGTCTTTAAAAAAAAGCAAATACTGTTGAATACCCGTTTTTAGCTTTTCAGGAACTTTTAGTATTTTAACTTTGGTATCCTTTTTATCTTCAACAGTGTAATTTTTGAATGCTACTTTATTGTCTTTAACGAAACTGTCGCCAACCTTAAAAGCGATACTAGCAATAAGCTTGTCAAAAAAGATAATTTCTGCAGTATATTGATCTGCTCCCCATGAACCTTTCACTTCTGATCCCCAACCTGCTGAGATTATAATTGTTTCTGTGCCAGCATCTACTTGTTGAATTTTGACTATCTCACCTTTTAATGAGCGAGCATTATTATAAAATTTAGTGAAGATTTCGCACTGCCAATCTTGAGTAGTATTCAAGTTTTTAAGAATGATGTCAGCATAAATATAGCGTGTGTCTTCCCCAGAAAACTCTCTGTAATAAATATGCTCATCACGTGGAATCTCATCCCAAGGGCCCTCATATAGTCGAAGCGACTCAACTGCGATATAAGGGTTTTTGTCTGATGGCATATCTTTTTCTGCATCTTCAACATAGAAATATACAGTATCTACCTTTTCTCCTTCTATCCATGCTTCCCACAAATACACTCCTTTCTGCCAATATACCCCGGGTGTTTTATTGCCCCAGCCTTCTCGAACATAAATTATTGGGTCTGACTTGATAGCATTTCGATGGAAGTCAAGAGAACAAAGTTCT
>JBCDHX010000099.1:0-21193 GCA_038749535.1 Bacteroidota bacterium | reverse complement strand
GTTTTCCTTAGTTCGCTCATCTTAAGTTGCCTTGCAGCTATTTTTCATTTTTGTGAAACTGAAAATTCAGTCGGAATCGCCACTTTTGCATTGATATTTTTAATCTTGACATTATTACTACTAGACAAGAATATCATTATCAAAATTAGAGATTGGCTATCTATTGAATCAAAATCTTAGACATGACTGATAGTCGATTGACTTATTAGTTCCATCCATTACTTCCAATACATTAGGATTGAAATATGGACTAAAGAGTCTGAGGAACTTGTTCCACTTCCATCAAATTAGGATTGAAACAGGCTCAGCTATACCCATAGCTGAGCCATCTTACCTTTACAAAGAGTAAGTCAATAGCTCAAGTATAGCTATCACAGTAGCTATTCTTTCAAATAGGCAATTCAGTCAACAATGAAATAAAATAGAAGAGTGTAGTAAAGCTAATCAATGCGCTTTACTCGATATGGCAAGATAAAATAGTCTGGTCTTTTATGTTTTACGAAAGAATGTTAAAAAAGATACAGCAAAAAAGAAAAAGCCATTGAAGTCACAAGTACTTCAATGGCTTTTTCGATAGTCGGTATGATAATTTTGATGTTTACGCTTCTATCAAAACACTGTCTCCAGCTCCGTCACCGCCGTCGGTTCTATACTCGAATTGCTGCGGTAGCGGAGCGTCGAGCAATTGTCTTTACGTAGCAGTTGTTTGGCGACGCGTTGGATGTCTGTGGTCGTGATTTTCTGATATATCGACGCTTCTTGATTGATGCGATCCACATCGCCGAGGACTTCAAAGAAAGCTAAGTTGATCGCTTTGTTTAGAATGCTCATTTCAGAAAAAACGAGGGTACTTTCTACCCTATTTTTGACCTTTTGTAGCTCTTGTTCTTCCACACCTTCTGCTACCAACTGATCGAGTTCTGCCCAAATTGCTGCCTCAGCCGTCACCATATCTACTTTTTCTGCCGGACGTCCTTCGACGACTAATACCCCTTTGTCAATACTGCCCGAGACATAACAATCAATCTGACTAAACAATTGCTTTTGTTTTAATAGCCGCTGATACAGACGCGACGACCGACCATTGCACAGAATGTCAGACAGCAAGTCCGCGACATAGTAGTCAGAATGCAAACGATCAAACATCTGGAATGCCATATAAATCGCATTGAGTGGTACATCACTACAGATTTCTACGCCTCGCTCTTCGTGCTGATCGGCTTCTTGTGGTAGCTCTCGTTTAGGAATCGCGCCATTCGGAATATCGCCAAACCACTTTTCTGCCAACACTTTCACACTTGTTGCATCTGTATTGCCAGAGACGACAAGAATAGCATTATTGGGGCGATAGTATTTGAAGTAGAAGGATTTGACGTCGTCCATATTGGCTTCTTCGACGTGCTGCATGGTCTTCCCGATGGTGGGCCAGCGATAAGGATGTGACTGAAAAACCATCTCAGAGAGATGATGCCAAGCATCGCCGTACGGTTGATTGAGACAGGTTTCTTTGAACTCTTCGACCACTACTTTTCTTTGCGTCTCCAGCACTTCCTCATCGAAATTGAGACTGAGCATACGGTCGGACTCTAGCCAGAATGCCGTTTCTATGTTTTGTGCCGGAAGCAGATTGTAAAAATTAGTGACATCGCTATTAGTAAAGGCATTGTTTTCTCCTCCGGCGAGCTGTAGTGGTTCGTCGAACTCCGGTACATTGGCGGAGCCACCAAACATCAAATGCTCAAATAAGTGGGCAAAGCCAGTGCGATCCGGTGACTCATCTCGCGACCCTACGTCATAAAGTACATTGACCGCTACCATAGGTGTGCTACGGTCTTCATGCACGATGACGCGTAGTCCATTGTCCAATACAAATCTATCGTATGTTATCATTCCGTCTGAGTTAGATTGGGACAAAACAAGCCAAATCACTAAAAAGTTATGGGAGCGAAATGATGTAGATGAAAGTCTGTTTTTCTATTTTCGTTTGCTCAATTTCAAAAAATCAGGAAAATGTAAGAACTGAAACTCACTTGAAATCTTATATTGTTATATTTGCTCAATGGCATATATTATTTTAGTAAAACAAAACAAACTGATAAATGAGTAGTGTGTCTGCTGAACAACGCCCTTGGTTGAAAAACTATCCGAGTGGTGTCCCTGCGAATATCGATCCCGATAAATATACTTCCGTCGTCGCGATGCTGGAAGAGTCTTTTAAGAAATACCAAAAACAACCCGCCTTCACTTGCATGGGCAAAACACTGACCTACGGGGAAATAGATAAATTGTCTTTGCAGTTTGGGGCGTACTTGCAATCGCGTGGACTTCATAGAGGTGACAAGATCGCGATTATGATGCCCAATTTATTGCAATATCCCATTGCTTTGTTCGGTGCGCTACGGGCAGGCATGATTGTCGTGAATACCAATCCGCTGTACACGCCGCGCGAGATGGAGCATCAGTTTACGGACTCGGATGCCAAAGCCATCGTCGTTTTGGAGAACTTTGCATTCAATCTCGAAAAGATCATCAATAAGACATCCATAGAGGTCGTCATCAAAACCAGCATAGGCGAACTGCTACCGACCATAAAAGGCGCGATCACCAACTTTGTAGTACGTAAGGTCAAAAAGATGGTACCGAAGTACAACATCGAAAATGCAGTCAGCTTTAAAGAAGCTTTGGAAGGCGGCAAAAAATTCAAAATACAACGTCCTGAAATCGAGAATGAAGATGTCGCGATTTTGCAATATACCGGAGGGACAACAGGACGTGCTAAAGGGGCGATGTTGACACATAGAAACTTGGTCGCCAATATGTTACAAATCGGGGCGATCATGGGGCCTTTCGTAGAAGAGCGAAAAGAAGTCATACTCTGCCCGCTTCCGATGTATCACATTTTTGCCTTGACAGTCAATACATTTGCGCCTGTCAATATGGGTTTTCATGGCATATTGATCGTCAATCCAAGAGACCTCAAAACAGTCGTCCAAGCCTTCAAAGACTACCCGATCTCTATGATGACGGGCGTCAATACGCTGTACAATGCGCTATTGAACAACAAAGATTTTACAGAACTAGATTTCAGTGGGATGAAGATCGCGGCAGCAGGAGGTACGGCTTTGCAGCGTCCGGTCGCCGAAAAATGGCAGCAACTCACAGGCATGAGCATCAGTGAAGGTTACGGTATGACAGAGTCTTCTCCGGTCGCTACTTCCAATCCTTATGACGGCAATGGACGCATCGGGACAATCGGGATTCCGGTTCCATCGACGGATATTCGCATCATCGACGAACAGGAAAATGTACTAGGACCAAATGAGGTGGGCGAATTGCAGATCAAAGGTCCACAAGTCATGAAAGGCTATTATAAGCGTCCGCAAGAAACAGACAATGCCATCAAAGACAATTGGTTGTCGACGGGCGATATTGCCGAAATGTCGGAAGATGGGTTCTTCAAAATCGTGGATCGTAAGAAAGATATGATTTTGGTCTCTGGCTTCAATGTCTATCCAAATGAGATAGAAGAGGTAGTCGCCGGACATCCCAAAGTGATGGAAGCCGCAGCCATCGGTATACCAAGTGAGAAGTCTGGTGAGGCGGTTAAATTATTTGTCGTCAAAAAGGATAAATCACTTAGCAAGGACGAGATGATCGCCTACTGCCGCGAAAATATGACGAACTATAAAGTGCCGAAGGAAATCGAGTTCAGAGATGAATTGCCGAAGACGACGGTCGGAAAGATTTTAAGGAAAGATTTGCGTCAATCGTGACCTGATCTAAATAAAACTAAAAAGCGATGCTCCAATACCTGAGTATCGCTTTTTTTATTTTTGCAAAAAACTAACCAAATGAAACACTTACCGCACATCCCACCATTCAAAACCAAAGTGGTCGAGCCAGTTTATTTTCGCACCCGCGAAGAACGAGCCGCCAAAATCGAAGAAGTCCATTACAACCTATTCAATCTACACAGCGACTGGGTCATCGTGGACTTGATGACAGACTCTGGCACCGGCGCGATGAGCGAGCATCAATGGGCAGAAGTGATGCTAGGCGACGAAAGTTATGCCGGATCAGAATCTTACTTCAAACTATGTCGAGTGATTAAGAAAATTATGAATTTCGACTATGTGGCACCAACTCACCAAGGTCGAGCAGCGGAGAATATCCTGTTTTCGGCAGTCGTCAAAGCAGGTGATGTTATTCCTGGCAATGCCCATTTTGATACCACAAAAGGGCATATCGAATTTCGGAAAGCAACGGCGCTAGACTGTACCATTCAGGAGGCGTTTGATACATCTTTGGATCATCCTTTTAAGGGTAATATTGATCTAGAAAAACTAGAATCGGTCATCAAAGAATATGGTCGGGAGCGCATTCCGTTCATCAATATCACCGTCACTTGCAATACGGTAGGCGGACAGCCTGTATCACTGGAAAATATCATTGCCACACGACGACTCGCTCAACGCTACGATATTCCGGTCTATATGGACATCGCGCGTTATGCTGAAAATGCTTATTTCATCAAGACGCGAGAGTCGAAATACAAAAATTGGAGCATCGCAGAAATAGTCCACGAAATGTTCCGAGATGTACACGTCGTCTGGATGAGTAGCAAGAAGGATGGTCTGGTCAATATTGGCGGATTCATTGCCTTGAATGATGAAGCGCTCTACGATAAATTGGGGCAGTACACCATCATCTATGAAGGCTTTCTGACCTACGGTGGCATGAGTGGTCGAGCGATGGGCGCACTAGCAGTGGGGCTGGAAGAAGGTGTCCAATATGATTATTTGCATGATCGAGTGCAGCAAGTACAGTATCTCGCCGATCAATTGAAACGCTATGACATTCCGATCCAAGAACCTGTTGGCGGACACGCTTTATACATTGATGCCAAACGGCTACTCCCACACATCCCACAGTCGCAATATCCGGCGCAGTTGCTAGGCGTAGAAGCGTATATCGAAGGTGGTGTGCGAGGAGTAGAAATCGGGACGCTATTGGCAGACCGTGACCCGACGACCGGAGAAGATCGTTTGCCAAAGATGGAGCTGCTGCGATTGGCGATTCCAAGACGGGTGTACTCTCGCAATCATATGGATTATGTCGCTGTCACTATAGCGAATGTAGCGGAACGAAGTAAGCACCTTAAGAGTGGGTTTCGCATCAAAAAGCAAGCAGATATTTTGCGACATTTTACGGTGGAATTAGAAAGAGCAAAAGTCAAAGTTCCTGCAGAAGTTGTCTAAAATAATGGGGTGCTTGCAGTAAACGATTGCCTATCAGGAAGTCACCCGGTGAATGTCAAGTTTGACTGTTGCGATCGTTGAATATCGACACCACGAACTGAGCAGTTCACCGGGTGATAAGCTTGGCGTAAGCTTCCGGCGTATCTACATCAAAAAAGTAAGCTTCATCTGATGTTATGAAATGCTGTACCGCAGATGGATGCTGCAGGATAATGGGTTTTGCACCTTTCTGTGGGTCGCTTTGGAGGTCGATTATCATTTTCCGAAAAGAAGCTGAAAACACTTTCGGATGACCAGCTACTTCACCATTGTAGGGAAAAGAGATGGTAGGGGAGTGTTGTTGCTGATGATGAACGAGTAAAGCATTATAATGCTCCGTCAACAGCAACGGCATATCTGCTAAACCAATCAAGAAATCACTTTTCGTGTCTGACATTGCTTGTAGTCCGGCTTGAATGGAAGTCAGTTGTCCCGATAGGTAATGGTCATTGACGACTACCTGCACTGCTTTTCCTTGTAACAATTCTTTCGCCCAATTGACCTCATGCCCTATGACCACAATAATCTCATCCACAGCAGCTATCAATAGTTGATCGACTGCCCATAACAAAATGGGCTTACCTCGAAAAGGCAAACCCATTTTGTTGATTGATCCCATGCGGCTAGATGTACCTGCCGCTAGTAAGATAGCAGTCATCAGTCGTCTCCGCTGCCACCTTCGATCACTGCCGACAAGCCACGCTCGACTAGCGCATCTTTGATCGGTCGCAGTTCGCTACGCGGCGCTGTTTTGACCGCCGCTTTTCCTTTGAAATGAATCAATAGCGTCAACTGCTCTGCTTGTTGCAAAGGATAGTTCAATATTTCCATCAAACAGCGAATCACCCAATCGAAGGTATTCACTTCATCATTATAAATAATCAATTCAGCGACACTGCCAGAGCCGTCATCCGTCTCCGCAATCTCTTCCAGCAGAATGTCAATGTCCGTATCGACATCTTCTTCTACTTCGACACTTAGCCGAATCCACAGCTCTTTGTTCATTTGTTTTTTTCTTTGCAGATGTTAGATATTAGATGCTAGACCTTTCAGCAAAACCTACCTATTCCCAAATATCGGAAATGGCAAGTCGACGCCCCTAGTTTATATCTAACTTTAGAAATTATCTATTTGAATTTGTAAGCTTAGTGAAAGCACCTTTAAGTAACTTAAAAGCAGTTCAAGTTTATTGTATTGAAGTCTAACTTACCACTGAAACAGGCTAACGGCTAGTAGCTCACGGCTAGCCGCTCCCTCTAATTCAAACGCGCTAAAGTTGCTTTCATGTCTTCAAAATTAGGCATTTCTCCGGCGTTTTGCAAAACTTCTGCATAGCGTACGACGCCGTCTTTGTCGATCACAAAAGCAGATCGCTTCGAGACGCCTTTCATCCCCATGACGAAATCATCGTATAGCGAACCATACTGTCCCGACACCTCTTTATTGAAGTCAGAGAGCAATGGGAAGTTGTACCCTTGCTGTTTTTTAAATTCTTCTAGTGTGAAAGGTGAATCCACAGAAACCGCTACGACCTCAGCATCCATGTTATTATAAGAAGCGATGTCGTCGCGCATGGTACACAGCTCTTCTGTACACACACCCGTAAAGGCGAGTGGAAAGAATAATAGCACCACATTTTTACCTTTGTAATCGGATAAACTAACCGTTTCTTTAGCATCAGAAGTTAAACTAAAATCAGGAGCTTTGTCTCCAACTTTGACTTGCATAATTTTTGCTTTTAGAATATGAGATAATGAGATTTTGAGAAAGTGAGACCTACATGGTATTGTAACAGTTATCAATATAATTAGGTCGTGTCGTTCGATGAAATCTGATTAATGGACATCTTATCTCTCAAATTCTCATAGTCTCAAACATTCACTTTCTCGTCTATGACTCGCGCTTATTTAGAAATGCACTTGGCTGTCCTATTGTTTGGCTTCACTGCCATTTTAGGCGATTTGATTCAGTTGCCGGCTATTAGTCTAGTGTGGTGGCGGGTGCTACTGACTTGCTTGAGTATTTGTTTTCTGATCCCGATTGTAATGGAGATACGGCAGCTAGGAAGACGGACAATTTTACAATTTATGGGGATTGGCGTATTGGTGGGCTTGCATTGGATTTGTTTTTATGGATCGATTAAATTGGCGAATGCGTCCATTGCCTTGATTTGTATGGCAGTCACGGCATTGTTCACTTCGGTATTGGAGCCGCTCTTTTTTCGGCGTCGCTTGAATTGGTATGAACTGCTGCTTGGTATAGCCGTCATTCCCGGCATGATGCTCATCGTCAATAGCATTCAGACGGATATGTTATTGGGCGTTTGGGTTGGTTTGTTATCGGCTTTTTTGGCATCGACCTTTGCCATTTTGAATAAAAAGATGGTGAAAGCAGCTCGACCATTTACGATTACTTTTCTGGAATTGGGGAGTGCATGCTTGTTTATTAGTGTGCTGCTGCCTTTTTACTTTCAAATAGACGAAACCGCCACTTTTTTGCCGCCCGATTGGACAGATTGGGTCTATCTGGTCTTGCTAGCGTTGCTGTGTACGACTTTGGCGTATAGCTTGTCGCTGCGCGCATTGGAACATCTATCGGCTTTTGCTTCCAATTTAAGCCTCAATTTAGAACCCGTCTACGGCATCTTGATGGCATGGCTGATCTTGAATGAACATGAAGAACTATCGCCCAACTTTTACTATGGTGTAGCAGTCATTTTGTTGGCGGTGCTGAGTTATCCATTATTGCAGAAAATAAAGACTTGAAAGGGTGTCTAATCATTATCGACACACTAAGTTTCAATTAAAAAGGCACGAGTCACACGACTCGCACCTTTAACTTTCTCATACATACTTCAATTCTTTATGCCATTGCTGCTGCTGGCATCTGCACCAGTTCTATCCAGCCCATCGGGTCTTCTACATCACCAAAGCGAATGCCTTCGACCATAGCTTTTGTTTCTTTCGCAATCGTGGCTTTATCGACATCCAGTTCCATTCTTAAATCACCATAGGCGATCTGGGAAACATTGGAAATCACGGCTGCTGTGCCTGCGCCGAAAGCTTCTTGCAGCTTACCATTTTTGTAGGCTTCCACTAGCTCGTCAATATATATGTCGCGCTCTTCTACTTCTTTGCCTTGATGGCGTAGCAGTTTGATGATGCTATCGCGATTGATTCCTTTCAAAATCGCCCCTGAAATCTTGGGTGTCACTACTTTGTCGTCGATCACAAAGAAAATATTCATCGTCCCGACTTCTTGTATCTTTTTGAAGTCTGGTGCTTCCATCCACATCACCTGATCGTAGCCTTCGCTCTTCGCCAGTTGGTCTGGTAATAACGCAGCCGCATAGTTGCCCGCTGCTTTGGCTTCTCCTGCACCACCAGGTATCGCACGCACGTACTGTTGCTCTACTTTGAGCTTGACCGGATGGCTATAATACGCATTGACGGGGCAACAAAATATCATAAAACGATAGGTCTGAGACGGACTCACACCGATGAACTCATCCATCGCTATCATAAACGGACGAATGTACAAAGAGCTGCCTTTGCGCTTCGGAATCCAGTCTTGATCGAGCCCTACTAGCGTATGCAACCCTTCCAAAAACAACTCCTCTGGCAAAGTTGCCATAGACATTCGCTCGGCAGATAGATTTAGTCTTTTGGCGTGCATTTCAGGTCGAAAAAAGACAGCTTCTCCATCCTTGTTCTTGAATGCTTTCATTCCCTCAAAAATCGCTTGTCCATAATGTAGCACCATGGCTGCCGGATGAATCGAAAAGTAGTCGAAAGGGACGACGCGTGCATCCTGCCACTGTTCATTTTTGTAGTCAGCGATAAATATGTGGTCGGTAAACGTGCGCCCAAATTGTAATTCGTCGAAGTTGACGGAAGGGAGGCGAGACTGTGTGACTTGTTCGATTCGGATGTTGTGTTGCATAGGTTCTGATTTTTGATAAGTGGTGTTGAGAAATGGTATCGGTCAAACAAGACTATACAATAAATGATTACTTTTGGTTAATCAACTTTTCTCACAGAGATAAAGTTTCATCGCAAAGCAAGAGAGCGACTTTTTTCAGGGCAAACGCATCAAATTCCTTTTTGCTCTTTGATTTATCAAATGATTCAATTTTTCAGCGACATGAGCATGGTATTTGTCTTCCCGAGAGTCGGGACAGGCAAAGCCGACGGGCTATTCATTTTGGCATTGCCCCAAAACGAATCAAAAGGTCTAGAAATGGCAAACTCCTCCGTCGAACCTGCCCTTTCGCCATCCGCCACCTAAGTAAAACGTGTTCCACACTTGCTCCATACAACAACTATTGATTATCATACTTTTGATGCGTTTACCCTAGTCAAAAATAACAATCGAAAATACGTTACCAAATAGAGGTACTTTGAAATTAAGTTAAAGGATTATTTTATACAATCTGGTACATATCAAAACTTTCAGAAAGGTCTAATGCTATTTGAGTTATGCTGCTACACTAATCATTAAAAATTTTCACTTCAAGACTGGTCTCTGTAACTTTTCCTCCATCCATCCCGTCCTACCCACGATTCATCCAAAAAATGTATTCAGTTCAGCGATGAATCTTCACCTTTGGCAAAAAACAGACGGCAATGATGCAACTCAACATCCAAAACCTCTCCAAAACCTACCCCAACGGCACTCGCGCCCTCGACGATATTACTTTGACGATTCCAAAAGGCATGTTTGGACTGCTCGGTCCGAATGGCGCAGGAAAATCGACTTTGATGCGCACCATCGCGACGCTGCAAGAGCCAGATTCTGGTAGCATTCAGCTCGGCGACATTAATGTCCTAACTCAAAAACATGAACTCCGAAAAGTACTTGGCTATCTTCCACAAGAGTTTGGTGTCTATCCAAAAGTGAGTGCGCAAAACCTGCTCGATCACATGGCAGTTCTTAAAGGCGTCACCAACAAAAAGGAGCGCAAATCCCTCGTCGATGCCCTCCTAGAGCGCGTCAATCTTTATGATGTCCGCAAAAAATCGGTTAGTGGCTTTTCAGGTGGTATGCGACAGCGTTTTGGTATCGCTCAAGCCTTGATCGGCGAACCTCAACTCATTATCGTCGATGAACCCACCGCAGGTCTAGACCCTGGTGAGCGTAATCGTTTTTACAATCTCCTCGCAGAAATCGGCGAGCAAGTCATCGTCATCCTTTCGACCCATATCGTCCAAGATGTCAAGCAACTCTGCTCTAATATGGCGATCATCCATCAAGGTAAACTCCTCTATCACGGCGAACCTGCCGCTGCCATCTCTCAGCTCGAAGGCACGATTTGGGAAAAAGCAATCGACAAGTCTGAAGTGGCAACTTACGAAGCTACGCATACGGTCATTTCCAGTCGTTTGGTCTCTGGTCGTCCGGTCATTCATGTGGTAAGTGATAGTCATCCTGAGGACGGATTCGTGCAGGTGGAAGCGGATTTGGAGGATGTTTTCTTTACTAAGATTCTGAGTAGCAATGAAGCTCTCGTAGTTTAACGCGCCTACGGCTAATAGTTTTTTGACGAACTGATGAATTGAGAAACTGATAACACGTATTATCGATTCATCAGTTCTTCAATTCTTCGTTCCCAAATCTCTCCCTGCTCTCGAAACTCTCTTTTTTTCTCGAAGCTCTCCAAACTCTGACAAAATGTTCAAAGAATTCTTCCTTTTCGATCTCAAACAACGGTTCAAGCAGCCGATGGTCTATATCTTTTTCGTCATCAACTTTGCTTTGATTTTAGGGGCAGTATTGTCCGACGATGTCACTGTCGGTACAGGGATGGGCAATGTCAATATCAACTCGCCCTACTCGGTGATGATGTATGCAGCGATCATGAGCTTGATTAGCGTCATCATGACGACGGCGTTTATGAATACCTCTGCGCTGCGTGATTACACCCACAATTATGACCAGATTTTATTTGCGACACCACTTAAGAAGTTTGGGTATCTGTTTGGGCGATTTTCGAGTGGAATTGTGATTTCATTAGTGCCGCTGCTGGGTGTATTTCTAGCGATTTTGGTTGCTCCGAGTTTTCCTGCTGCCAATCCTGACAAAGTAGGCGAGGTCTATTTTGGAGCGTATTTGAATAGCTTTTTCCTGTTTACATTGCCGAATGTGTTGCTAGTCGGTGCGATTATCTTCGCTTTAGCGGCGCTGTTTCGGAATACGATTATTTCATTTATTGGTGCATTGTTATTGCTAGTTGGCTATGCGATCGCAGGTGATATGTTGTCGGATATTGAAAATGAGCAATTGGCAAATTTATTCGACCCATTCGGTATTAATCCCATGAATTTGGAGACGAAATATTGGACGAAATCGGATAAGGATACGATGTGGTTAGGCTTTTCAGGTGGCATTTTGCTGAATCGTTTGCTTTGGATGGGTGTGGCGGCATTGATTTTCACGTTTACCTATTTCCGCTTTTCCTTTACGAGAAGAAAGAGCCGCAAAAAGCAGAAAAATATAAGTACGTCTCCAAAATTGAGCAGTAGTTTTCAACAGTTGAAAGCCTTACCTAAAGTGCAATTATCAGACAACTTTGGAACTTACCTTTCACAGTTTTGGAATCAAGTCAAAATTGAGTTTTTCGGGACATTGAAAAGCGTGCCTTTCATTGTCATTTTGCTTTTCGGTATTCTGAATATGATAAGCGGTATCTCCTCCGCCGATGTTTGGTATGGTACTGGTAACTATCCCGTCACCTACATCATGGCGGACGCGATTGAAGGAACGCTTTACCTGTTCTTGATTATCATTATCACCTATTATAGCGGCGTACTGGTTTGGAAAGAACGCAATGCCAAGATGGACGAATTTTTCGATGCGTCGCCTTTCCCTTCTTGGGTACCAATGCTGTCGAAGTTTGTGGCGTTGGTAGGTTTAACGTTTGTGATTTTATTGGTTTCTGTAGGTGTTGGCGCAGTGACACAAGCCAGCAAAGGTTACTTCAATTTTGAGTGGGGCGTTTATGCACAAGAGATTTTACTGCTTGACTTTTTGAGCTTTGTCATTTTGATTGCCTTAGCGATGTTAGTGCAAGTTTTGTCCAACAATATGTATTTGGGGTTCTTTATTTTCATCGTTTTCATCGTCATCAACATCTTCGTTTGGGATGCTGTTGACGTGAAGAACAACCTTTTCATCTTTAGCTCTATGCCGAGCTATCGCTATTCCGATATGAGCAAATTGATGCCATTTGTCAAAGGCTTGACTTGGTTTCATGTTTATTGGTTGTTGTTTGCTGGTTTGCTGCTACTCGGCGGCGTTTTGATGTGGATGCGCGGTAAGAATTTAACCTTTAAAGATCGTTTGCGCATTGCTGGACAACGATTTGATAAGCGCACGATTGCAATGACTGCTGTATTGGGTGTGCTCTGGTTGGGCACAGGTGGATTTTTGTACTACAATACAGAAGTCGTGAATGAGAGCTTGAATGAAAAAGAAAGCGATCTGCTGTCTGTCGATTATGAAAAGCAATATAAAAAGTACCAAAATATCCCTCAACCACGCGTCGTCGAAGTGGATTATGACATCGACATTTATCCCGAAGATCGACGCTTTTTGGCACAAGCGGAAGTTTGGCTGAAAAACAAACACATTCATCCAATTGACTCGATTCATTTCAGTACGAGTGTTGATTTTAAAACGCAAATTGAAGTCCCAAATGCCGAGTTAGTCTTTGAAGATGAGCGATTGAAATATTTGATTTACGAACTCAATCAACCTTTAGCAGCAGGTGATTCTATCCTGGTGAAAGTCGATGCACGATTTGAACCAAAAGGCATCGAAAATGAAGTCAAATTTCAGCAAATCAATCAAAATGGTACTTTTATCAACAACAGCGACTTTATGCCAACCGTCGGGTATATGCCACGCTTTGAATTGGGAGGTAAAGATGATCGCAAAAAGTACGGTTTGCCTGAGCGAGAGCGTGCACCAAAGCTATCACCCAACTGTTTTTCAGCTTGCCACAATCATTACATTTCTTACGATTCGGATTGGGTGCGCGTCAAATCAACTTTGAGTACGTCGCCCGAGCAAATTGCGATTGCGCCAGGCTCATTGGTCAAAGAATGGGAAGAAGATGATCGTCGCTATTTTGAGTATGAATTGGAGCATAAAGCCCTTAATTTCTATTCTTTCATGTCGGCAGACTATGAAGTGGCGCGAGAAACATGGAATGATGTCGATTTGGAAGTCTATTATCACAAAGGACACGAATACAATGTGGATAAAATGATGGCGTCCATGCGTGCATCTTTGGAATATTGTTCCGAGAATTTTTTGCTGTATCCGCACAATCAAGCGCGCATCATCGAGTTTCCACGCTTTTCAAGTTTTGCGCAAGCTTTTCCTGGCACGATGCCGTACTCAGAAAGCATTGGTTTCATCGCCAATCTGACCGACGAAAAAGATATCGATGGTGTCTATTACGTCGTCGCTCACGAAATGGCACATCAGTGGTGGGCGCATCAAGTTATTGGGTCAAACATGCAAGGTGCGACCATGTTAACAGAAACTTTTGCCCAATATTCTGCCTTGATGGTGATGGAAAAGAAGTATGGTGCAGATAAAATGAAGCAATTTTTGAAGTACGAAATGGATCGCTATCTCCGCTCTCGTGGTAGTGAGTCTGAAAAAGAATTGCCATTGCTACGCGTGGAAGATCAAGGCTATGTGCATTATCGAAAAGGTAGCGTAATTATGTACGCACTCAAAGAGTACATCGGTGAAGACAGCTTAAATACTGCTTTGCGCCGATTCGCGGAAGAAGTGGCGTATCAAGAACCGCCATATACTACGACTTTGGTCTTCATGGATGAACTGGAGCGCGTCACGCCTGATAGTTTGAGCTATTTGCTGGATGACTTTTTCCGTACCATCACCCTCTACGGCAATCGTACGACGGAAGCGACCTACAAAGAATTGCCCAACGGCAAATATGAAGTCACACTAGCAGTCGAAAGCCTAAAATTCCGCGCTGATAGCACTGGTAAGGAAACCGCTATTCCTATCGACGACTATATCGAAATCGGGGTCTATAAAGAAGCAGAAGGCGATCAAAAATATGGTTCGCCCATTTATACAGAATGGAAGCGCATCACGCAGGAAAACAATACATTCACAATCATCGTGGATGAAGAACCGTATGAGGCTGGAATTGATCCGCGATTTTTGTTGGTGGATCGGATGCCAGAGGATAATTTGAGGCGGGTGGAGGAGAAAGATTAAATCACTGGTCGCCACATTGCTGAGGTGGTGTGGCGATTGGTTTTAAAGAAATGAGCTAGCGATTCATAGGAAGGCAATATTTATAGGAGCTGCTTCTCCCGCCATATCTTATTCTCCAACGATTCTATCGCGATTGCCCAAAGATCTTCATACGGAATTACTTCTGTTTCATATACTTGCTTGGCGACTTCTAGCGGCACGCTTTTCAGCTTTTTCGATAAATTTGCTGCTTTCCGTTCTGTTGCGGCTTTGTGGAAGTTTGCTTTTGGAATGATCAATAACATCTTGATAAAACAGTTGCTTCGAAATGTGTCATCTTTTTTCAAATGTCGATAGGTGTATTTTTCTAAAGCCTCCATTCGGTCAATGACTTTATTGTATTTTTTGTACAAAATGAAAAAGAGAATTTGGGCAATAAGAATAGGCACGTTTTCACCTCGCTTGTTTTTGGAATAATTAGGCACTTCATTCAGAAATTTATTCACTCGAAACTTTACAGGTTCTATATCTTTTATTTTATCCAAGCCGATCAGATAATAAATATACGCTTGATAAATCTGCCATCGCTCCTGAATAAGAGTAGGCGTTTTGCTAAATTTTTTGTGATGAAATACATCCATGAAAGTATCATAAGCCCTGCGATATCTTTGGGTGTACATACAGAGTAGGAAGAAGTAATCATAGAAAGAGAACCAATTAAAACTGCCTTCTCTCAATCGCCCTTCTAGTTGAGTCACTAATTTTTCACCTTGTTCGAATTCTTTTTTCTGTACATGCATTAAGATGAGCTGGATAGAAAAATAGTTGATGGGATTTTGTAGGTATTTGCTCTTTTGTTTGAAAAATTGGATAGCCTTTTTACATGTTGCAATAACTTCATCGAATCTACTAAAATACATATTACCATTCAATGAAATCATATAGTAAGACAAATGAAGTCGATAAGAATCGTAATTATCAATATATGGCTCGAGGTCATCTATATAGATTTTGAACTTCTCTGAAATAAGTGATTCACTCACTTTATTAGCATTGTAGTTCAGAAAATAGAAACTAAGCGAGTACTCTTCTGATAGATTCTCTGCTAGATATACTTTTTCATATATCTTAAAGAGATTATTATATTCTTCAAATAGCTTAAAGTTAGGATACTTAGAACCATAATGGATGCGAAGAGACCGAAGTACTTCTAATATTAGTTCTGTAAATTCATACTCTTGACATAGTTTTAATAACTTTTTAAGTGAAGTCTCTACATTAAGATACAATCCTTTTACTATCATAATTTTAACTGCTGCATATTCTCTCCAACAGTTAAAATAAGCTTTCTGTCGTTCATTGTATTTCGCCTGTTGTGTATCTATGAAGAAAAGCGTATTCATTAACCGTTCATGTAGTCGTTTTTTCAGCTCTTTGTAGTTTCTATTATTTGGTGTGCTGTCAAAAAAATAAGTGGCTGCTTCCTCATCGGTAGAGAGTGAGCCATCGGTGAGCTTTTCATAGAATTCTTGTACCATCGTTTTTTGAGGTGGCAGATTGCCCAATACTTCGATTTGCTTGACTTTGTTTCTGTTAACTACAGTGAGGAGTTCTTTGAGCCTTTCCATATATTCTTCTCTTATGGTATATACAAGTATAACAAGTAACAATATAGCGATTTATACAATATAAATTTCTGTTTTAGTAGCAAATTCAAAATGAATTAAAAATATTTTGGTCTTATCTACTATATACTAATTAGTTGATAGTCAATGGCTTATATTATTTTATATTACGAATAGTTCTTTTTCACTACCTGTAAATATGACAATAAGCAGTCAAAAGTGACAACAAGGAAAGACCGCATATTTGTAGTAACGAAACCGAAAACGATTATTCAACCATTAAACATTAGAAAAATGAAAGAGCTAAGCATTCAAGAATTGCAAAACATCTCAGGAGGAGATAATCCTATTACAGAAGGAGGCATTGGAACTATAGTCGTGCAGACTGAAATAGATGGATTTTAAAGGTATTCAAAACATGAGAGCTGTAATGCAGACAAAAACCAAACTAACAGATGTAACAAATAGCCTACAAGCCGAAGTCATCTTCGGCTTACTTTCCAAAAAATGCAAAGGCAGAGGCATTTGTCGCATCATCACGGATGAAGATCGAAGTTTGGCTTATTCGACTTGTGGGAAAGCTGAGGTCAGAATAGAATGGACAACAACGGATAGAATTCGCTTTTGTATCAAAAAAAATTCTATGAGCACATACACGAAGGAAACCCATTTCAATTCCTCCTTTTTTCGAATGGAAGAAGATTTTGATTTTCCGAAACAAACAATTGTACGACTTGGTCAACAGCAGTATCGAATTCGAGCAGGTTATTATCGAATTCGAGAGACAGATGATAATTATTTGATTGTTTTTTAAAAAATAACAATTTGTACACGTATATAATTTTGCCATTATGAAGAAGGATATTTTTCCATTCGAGTTAGTCAATAATAGCGTAGAAGCACTCCATGTCAAACATCATACCAATAGTCGTATTCTCTATTTGACAGTGCTTTTGGCGTTGATCGGCGGATTAGCAGTGCTTCCCTTTGTTCAAGTTCAAGTGAGTACACAAAGCAGAGGCATTATTCGCTCCGAGTCGAATAACAATGCGATCAACGTAGGCATTTATGGACAAGTGGAAGCGATCTATATCGAAGAAAGTCAAGCAGTGGTAATAGGTGACACGCTTTTAGTATTACGCACCAATAAACTGCAAGAGCAATCGCGTCACAATGAAATCCAAATTACAGAATACAAAAACTTCATTCATGATTTGAATGTGCTGATGAACGATCATACGGAAACACCATCTTTGAAAACCGCACTTTATAAACAAACTTATTTGCAGTATCAAAGACAATTGTCCGAATATCAACTGACCGAAAAGCAAAGGCAGAAAGAGCTAGAGCTAGGACAAAAATTATACGATGCTGGTAGTCTCCCCAAAGTAGAGTTGGAGCAGCGACAGTTTCAACTAGATTTGGCGACGAATGCTAAACAAATATTCGAGGAACAGCAAGCGAAAAGCTGGGAAGCCGAATGGCAGCAATATCAAGAGCAATGGAAAAAAGTTCGAGCAGAAAATCAACAAATTGCTGAAGAGTCAAAGCAATACGTCGTGACCGCATCTCAATCTGGCACTATCGTGCAATACAGTGGTATCAAGGCTGGCAACTTCGTACATCCCAATCAAGAGATCGCTCAAATTTCCGCTAATGACGATTTGATCGTAGAAAGCTATGTGTCGCCTGCTGATATTGGATTGATACAAGTCGGAATGAACGTCAACTTTCAAGTAGATGCCTTCAATTACAACCAATGGGGATTAGCAAAGGGCGAAGTTACAGCTATTTCTCAGGATATTGTCAGTGTGCAAGATCAGCCATTCTTCGTCGTCAAATGCCAACTGAGCGATGCCAATTTGAGGCTCAAGAATGGCTATATCGGCAATTTCAAAAAAGGGATGACTTTGAGTGCGCGCTACGCAATTGCAGATCGGACGCTTTTTCAGTTGCTCTACGATAAAGTGGACGATTGGTTGAATCCGAATCTTGGTTGAGCAGGGAGAAAGCGATTAGCTAATAGCCTTTAGCCTCTAGCTGTTCTGTTTTCCACTGCTTAGATTTATTACGCTCAGCTTGAGCTTTGTACTGTACAAATCACTCAAATAAAATAAGAGATTTCAATTCTTAACGAAACCAGCTAATAGCCAATAACTAAAGGCTCATGGCTAACTGCTAAAAGCTTTAAAAATGGGTATCAAAATCAAACAACATGACATTACTGACTGCGGCGCGGCTTGTCTAGCCTCCATTTCGGCTCACTACAAACTTAAATTACCGATTGCGCGCATTCGCCAAATTGCAGGGACAGACAAAAAAGGAACGAACCTGTACGGCATGATACAGGCTGCTGAAAAGCTGGGCTATGTCGCTAAAGGCGTACGTGGAAACCTGGAAGCCCTACAAGAAATACCGCTACCCGCCATAGCACACATCATCGTCAAAAACCAACTACAGCACTACGTAGTCGTCTATAAAGTAACAAAGGACTATGTACAAGTGATGGATCCTGGCTATGGTAAGATACAGAAAATCCCGATGGATAAATGGGAGGAAGAATGGACAGGTATTTTGATGTTGATTGCACCAGGGGAGCATTTCCAAACTGGCAATCAAAAAGTATCCGTCATACAACGTTTTTGGGCATTATTGAAGCCACATAAAACAATTCTTTTTCAAGCACTCTTTGGCGCAATCGTTTATACGATGCTAGGCTTGACAACTTCTATTTACATCCAAAAAATCACCGACTTTGTCCTCATTGATGGCAATACCAATTTGCTCAATTTGCTGAGTATTGTAATGATTGGGTTACTGTTGCTCCAAATTTTCATTGGTGCCATGAAGTCGATTTTTGTTATCAAAACCGGGCAGAAAATAGATGCTCAACTCATATTAGGCTACTATAAACACTTGCTGCGGCTGCCACAGACTTTTTTTGATAATATGCGTGTTGGCGAGATTTTGTCGCGCATAGGCGATGCCGTTAAGATTCGAGCATTTATTAATGATGTAGCGATCAATCTACTGGTCAATATCTTCATTGTCATTTTCTCTTTTGTCTTGATGTTTACTTATTATTGGAAGCTAGCCGTCATCATGGCGATTATCATTCCACTTTATGTGTTGATTTATGTCATCACGAATAAGCTGAACAAGAAACGAGAGCGCGACCTGATGGAAAAAGCGGCAGATTTGGAAACTCAACTCGTCGAATCCCTTAATTCCGTCAAAACCATTAAGCAATTTGGACTAGAACGCTTCGCGAATGTCAAGACGGAGAATCGTTTCGTTCGCTTGCTCGGCGCGACTTATCAATCTGGTATGAATAGCCTTTTCTCTGCTAATAGTTCAGAAATGGTTAGTCGAGTCTTCACGATCATTTTGCTTTGGTGTGGTTCTTACTTTGTGATCAATCAAGCCATCACACCCGGTGAATTGCTGTCATTTTACGCTATCATCGGCTATTTTACAGGACCTGCCATGGGTTTAATCGGCATGAATAAAACGATACAAAACGCGCTCATTGCAGCAGATCGATTGTTTGAAATCATCGACCTAGAACGAGAAGATGATGAGCAGAAATTTGATCTGACGACCGACCTGCTAGGCGATATTCACTTCAAAAATGTCCAATTCACTTATGGCACCCGAAAAGAAGTGTTCAAAGATTTGAGTCTAACCATCCAAAAAGGAAAAGTCACCGCTATTGTAGGCGAAAGTGGTTCTGGTAAATCGACTTTGGTCGGTATTCTTCAAAAGTTGTATCCGATCAGCGATGGACATATTTCCATTGGTGATTACAATTTGCAGTACATCTCCAATCAAAGTCTAAGGCAACTTGTCGGTGTCGTTCCTCAACAACTCGACCTTTTTGCGGGCAATGTTCTTGAAAATATTGCTATTGGTGAGCCTGAGCCAGACATCCGACGGATTGTAGATATCTGTGCTCAATTAGGACTGATACAATTCATCGAAGGACTACCACGCGGATTTGAAACCTACATTGGTGAAAATGGTGCGACCCTTTCGGGCGGGCAAAAGCAACGCTTGGCGATTGCTAGAGCTTTGTATCGTGACCCCGATATTCTGATTTTGGATGAAGCAACTTCGTCTTTAGATTCTACTTCGGAAGCCTATGTTCAAAATACGATAAAAGCACTAAGAGATGCAGGCAAGACGATCATCATCATCGCTCATCGACTCAGCACGGTTATGGATGCGGATAAAATAGTGGTGTTACAAGAAGGAGAATTGATAGAAGCCGGCACACATCACGAATTGCTAGCTGCTCACGGTAAATACTTCGAGCTATGGGAAAAGCAGTTTCCCGTGCATGTTCGTTATCAATTGAATGGGAAAGTCGTGGCTTAACTGACGCTTCGCTTTGATGAACTGTCGAATTGATGATTGGTGGAATTGGGAAAATTGGAGCAACTGGCAGAACTAGATAAATTGATGGTCTTAACTAAAAAATAATCTATTCACATACTGTATGCTAAAGGCGTTGGATTTTAGCTTTTAGAGATGAACAAGCTAACAACTTGTTCCACAAAGCGGAAACCAACAGCTAAGACTAACAGCCAAAAAAATAAAAAATGTCCTTACTACGAAGAATGGAGCGCGTAGAGCGCATGCACGACCTCATTCAGTACAAACGTACTGGTCCACCTGATCGCTTCGCGCGAAAGCTGGGGCTATCACAAAGTATGTTGTATTTGCTGCTCAAAGAATTGAAAGCAATGGGCGCGCCGATCATTTACTGCAAATATCGAGAATCTTACAAGTATCAATATCCTGTAGCTTTTAAATTTGGCTTTGAGTCGCTCTCTGCTGATGAAATACAAAAGGTCAGCGGCGGTGGACGGCAGTATTTATCTCTTTTTTCCTCTCTACCCGACAAAAAAGTGAGGAGGAAGAAAAAAGGCTTAGATTAGAGTAAGGAAAAAAGCAAAATCTAAGCCTTATGAAAAAAAACTGAGTACGAATATACAAGAGTTCTTTGACAAAGTCCACGATCAGATTATT
>JBCDHX010000098.1:0-21480 GCA_038749535.1 Bacteroidota bacterium | reverse complement strand
TGGTATTCCATCCTTTGGGTCGTAAATTTGTCCCCAGACAATAAGGACATCTTTGTTTTTGTTTTTCCATCCTTCAAAGATCGTGCTTATTGTCTTTTCTTTCTTCCCAATTTAGAAAAGTGCACATTTGGTACACTACCATAAAAAGATAGGTCTGCCTGCTACAGGCTTTAGTCGGATAGATTTTGGATCGAACTCGTATAGACAAAAAAAGCCCTGCCAAACAATCGGGTGACAGAGCCAAAATCTGAATTAGTATGATCTTGTATTTCTTATTTCAGATTGAGTGGTGCAATACAGAAAATGGTTTTATTTGATCGTTAGCTGAGTTTGCTAATCTAAGTCTGTATCGCACTAAAGTAACTGTCCAAATAACAAACTTATTGTAAGCAATGTTTCTAAAATCAAAATAAAATTTTTAATCTTCTCCACATTTTCTACTCCAATAGATGCCTCTCTATTGACGATGGTTGCATGGTGTGTCAAAAAGATTAATTTTTTCTATCTGAGCCGCTTATTCTTCATTTTGTAGCTATGAATTGTCCTCCTCCAACTACAAATCTGATTTTTAGAAAGAACATTAATGCTAAGTTCATATTCTAATAGTAGATTTGTCGGACACCTACGCTCATCTCATCGGTGAGTACCTCTATTCATTCAAAAGACATTTTCATGGAGCTTTCCGTTATTGTGATGTGGCTAGGCTTTGCCCTAGCATCCTACTCTGTTGTCGGCAACGATGTCATCCAAACGCTCGGTACTTTTCTCACCTCCAATGAGCAACGCATGAAATGGTGGGTACTTTGGCTATTCGCGGCGACTATCATGGTTAGTGCGCTTGCTCTAGGCTACGCCAACAATGATATCGACTACGGGCGACTGGACAAATTTCAGATGCCGGAAGTCTACTATTGGTACTATCTGCTACCACCCATTGTGCTATTGGGAATCACGAGATTGGGTATTCCGGTGAGTACGACCTTTATGATTTTGACGCTCTTTTCATTACAAGGTATTCCAAATGAAATTCCTGAAATGGTCGCTAGTGTGTTTGATACAGATACCAAACTAGGCGGTATGATACAGAAATCCTTGATGGGTTATGTCATCGCGTTTAGCTCGGCATTGGTGATCTATCTAGCGATTACACGGCTTTCCGAAAAGTACTTCATTGAAAATCCGATAAAGACAGATCAAAAGATGAATGTGCCGACGCTCCTGGCACTGTCAGCGATAGCAGGTATCATTTTTTACTTTTTGATCGTAGGAGACTTATCTACTCCTTTGCGCATTAGTATTTCACTACTGGCAGTAGCCGTTTCTGTAGGCGCAGGACTGACCGTCAGTCGAAGTCAGTTTTGGACTGGTTTTCAGTGGTTTACGACTGGATTTTTATGGTTTCAGTGGCTTACACAAGACCTCGCCAATATCTACATCTATTTGAGAGGTGGCGAAGGGCTGACCGTAATTGGATTCATTGCTTCTGTCGCTATTCTACTAGGGCTGCTTGCCTATATTTTTTATGCTCGTGGTGGTGCCGTGCAGCAAGTAGTCCGCGAAAAAACCAATACGGACGACATCCGCTCTGCGACATTCATCGACTTGATCTACGGTATTATTCTCTATATTTTTAAATACAACTCCCTTGGACTCTTCGAAGGTAAGCTTCCCATGAGCACGACTTGGGTATTTATTGGTTTGTTGGCAGGTCGAGAACTCGGTATGCGCTTGAATCTGGAGAAAAGGATCTCCGGAAAAGTAGGAAAAATGGTGATGTCAGATCTGGCGAAGATTTTGTTTGGGCTAGTGGTAAGTGTGATTTTGGTGTTTGTGATTAAGATTTTGGCTGGGTAGTCGTAACCGCCAAAATCTTGATATATGACTACAAGAATAAGAAAAGGCTATCCGCTCCGAAGAGCGGATAGCCTTTTGCTATATAATGAATTTCTATTTGTTCAAATTCGTTACGGACGTGTTTTCACTTTCGCGGCAGTCTTCGTCAATGTCTTGCTACGCTTCACTTCTTTAGGTGTCAAATCACCCATGAAGTCCGACATAATCGGTGTCGCTACAAAAACAGAAGAGTATGTACCCACCAAGATACCTAGCAATAGTGCCAAAGACAAACCACGTGTACTATCTCCACCAAAGAAGAATAGGATGGCAACTACCAATAAGGTTGTCAAGGACGTAATCACTGTACGACTAATGGTACTGTTGACCGCCATATTGACGATTTCTTCTTTTGTGCGATTGGTGTATTGATTCATAAACTCACGAATACGGTCGAATACCACAACCGTATCGTTGATGGAGTACCCAATCACCGTCAAGATCGCACCGATGAAGGCTTGATCGATTTCCATAGAGAATGGCAACAATCCGTGCAAGATGGAGAATAAACCTAGTACCACCAAAACGTCATGGAACAAGGCAGCTACCGCACCGACCGGATAGGCAATTTGCTGCTTCCCAAATCCTCGACCAAAGCGAATTGCGATATACAAGAAGATGGCTAACAAAGCAAAAATGGAAGCTTTGACCGCACTACTCTTAATATCATCCGCAATGGTCGGTCCTACTTTACTAGAACTGGTCACATACGTACCTGTTCCGACTGGACTCTTGAAGTTGTTGAAAGACAACTCTTGTGTCGTTGCTGCATTGACACCTTCATATAGTTTCGTCATTACCTGATTCGTCGCAGTGGTATCCGTGCTAGCAATCAAATAGTCAGTGACGACATTGTAAGTATTGTCCGTATCTACTTCTTTGACCACCAGTGAGCTACCTTCCAAAGAAGTCGCTAAAGAAGCTTCTAGTGCATCCCGATCAATCGGCTCTTCAAACTGAATATTGTAAGAATATCCACCTTTGAAATCTACACCTAACTCGAAGCCACGCGTCAACATAGAGACGATTCCTAATACAATGATCGTACCGGAAATAGCATAAGCCAATTTACGTTTGCCCAACCAATCAATATTGACATTGGCAAAAGCATTTTTGGAAGCACCTGTGGAGAAAGACATTTTTCCTGTTCTATTCAACCACCATTCGATCATCAAGCGACCCACCAAAACGGCAGTAAACACAGAAGCCACAACACCGATCATCAAAACAACAGCGAACCCTTTGATCGGACCTAGACCGAAGTAATTCAAGATCATCGCTGTGATGAAAGTTGTGATATTCGCATCAATAATGGCAGAATAAGAGTTCTGGAAACCATCACGTACTGCAATCTTAGTAGATTTTCCTTCCCGTAGTTCCTCTCGGATACGCTCGTAGATAATCACATTCGCATCTACTGCCATACCAATCGTCAATACGATACCCGCAATGCCCGGCAAGGTCAATACTGCTCCAAATGATGCCAAAGCACCAAAGATGAAAATCAAGTTCAATAACAACGCAATGACAGAAACAACGCCACCACCGCCGTAGTAAAACAACATAAAGACGAATACCAAGATAAAACCAATGCTGATCGCTGTGATACTCTTGCGAATATTTTCAGCTCCCAATGAAGGCCCTACCAATGACTCTTGAATGATCTGTGTACGAGCTGGTAATTTACCAACTTCCAAGATGCTCGCTAAATCTTGTGCTTCTTGAGCCGTAAAGTTACCTGAGATAGAAGAGCGTCCACCAGTGATCGCTCCATTGTTCACACCTGGAGCAGAAGCTACTTCACTATCCAAAACAATTGCGATCTCTCGACCATCGTTTTTGAAAGCCTCTGTCGTCATACGCGCCCATTGGCGTGCGCCTTCACTGTTCATGTTTAGCGAAACCTGCATCTGACCAGTCTGAGGATCAGGGTCTGCGGTTGCGCTCGTCACGACGTCCCCTTCAAGCGGCGCAACGCCACCACGAGGAACTCTCACGCCGTATAATTCATATAGTGTTTCGTCATCACCCTCATCTGTATTGTCCAACTGAGCTGGATTGCGAGAGTACAAGAACTTGATGTCACGAGGAAATAATGGACGCACTTTTTCGTCGTTCAAAAATTCCATTACCTGCTCTCTGTCGTTGTCTTCTACCAATGCCAAAACAGCACCATAACCAGCTAGCTGCATTCTGCTCAATAGTGGTCCGCCGAAAGCATCAGCCGGATTTACACTTGAAGTATCAATGCTTGCAATCTCATCTGTCACGTTGCCTAAGCTATCAATAACAAAAGTCGTGTCTACAGTCGGCGTAATTTCGCTACCCAAGTCATCACCTTTTGCAGTCGCTCCATTATCTCTCAAAATACCATCAGCCGTCACAAATGCTTGCTGTAGCGCATTCGCGTTGTCCGCTAGACGGTAAGTATCCCAAAATTCTAGTGCTGCAGCCGCTTGCAAGAACTCACGCGCACGCTCTGGATTGTCTATCCCCGGCAACTCTACATTAATTAAGTCACGTGCTGCATCTAGTGATACATTTGGTTGAGACACCCCTAGTTTATCAATACGCTGCTTTAGCATATCGAAAGTCAACTGTACCGTTTCATCTGCTTTGGTACGCAATGTACGTTCTACTTCTCCGTTACTTGATTCATACGTGATATTTTCCAGTGAACCAGTACCGGCGAATAACTCTGAAAGTGGACGATCTGTGATCTCCTGCCAATTGTCTACGAAGAGGGATACATAATCGGTTTGGGCATCCTGCTGAGCCGCAGTGGCATTATCTAACGCTGTTTTTAGTGTAGGGTCTTCGGCATTATTGGCTAGTGATCGTATCAGCTCTCTCAGGTCTACTTGCAGAACGACGCTCATGCCGCCTTTCAAGTCTAGTCCGTAAGCTAATTGTCTCGATTTCAACTCTTGATACGTCAAAGAGGAAATCAACGGAATCTTCAATACTGTCTCCGAAGACATAGAGTCTAGGAAGGCGGTACGTTCCGCTCTGAAAACCGAATCTTTGATTCCGGCCTCTGCAGTTGCAGCCATGCTTTCTGCGTATCGGTCAGCTTGTTTCTCTACTTTGCGCGTCGGCAAAACGAACAAGAACTGAATGATACTAACGACTACAAATGCAATAAGGAAGAATCTAATAATTCCTTTCCCTTGCATGATAAAAAAATTTAATAATTGACTCGGAGTGAATCTGTAGAGATGTCTATTGGAGAGTTGTTGCCCATGGATTTGATGTCAACTTAGGTCTTCTCAAAGCATCGAACAATGACCTCCTCTTTTCATCTCAGCCCTGATCACTCAAAATCAGAAAAAAACGTTAGATAACTTGTCCCGACCAATTGGGGACAATGCTTTGAAAAAAGTTCGGCAAAGATAGGTTTTTCGCCGAACATCTAGTGTATTTTTTTGGTTGGCAATTTCTATTATCCTATCTATTCCTCAGACTTCATACTGTCTTGGATGATCTTTTGCACCACCAAGAAGATAATAATGATGAATAGTCCCAGAATCGCCCCGATAATACTCGCCTGTACCAAAGAAGATTTTTTGCGTGTCAGTGGCATCATCGCTTCATCTATGATCTGAAAAACAGGTTTTACGCTACTCAGCGCAAACTCAGCCGCTTCCACATTTCTTTTCACTTCCGTATAGGCGATACTTGCTAGTTGTTGCTCACGCTGTAGTTGTCGTTCGCGTACACTAGATGCCTGATCATATATACCAAGGCTTTGATCTCGACTGCGTGCTACCCGATAATCCAGCTGTTGCAACTCTGTAGTCAATGAATCCAGCCGTGCTCTGACTGCATCGTATCTTTGTTGTTGTGGAGCGACGGTCTTTTCGATGAAGTACTCACTGAGCAACTCGTATTCTTCTTCTAGCAGGATGAACGATAGTGGTTCTGAGATCGTCATTACATTCATCTTGAATATGCCGGATAGCTCATTGTGATTGACTTCCAAAAAAGCATCGTCACCTGCTGTTACTGTTCTGTACAGTCGTTTGTATACCGAATTTTCGAAGCGTGTAAAGCTGTCTACCTGATTGTGTGTAAATCGAAAGTCAAGTAGCTGCTCATTCTTTTTGCCCCACTCTTCCTGAAACTCGTAGATGTCCATGATGTGGTTGGCGACTATGTCCGTATCGTTTTTGATGACCCCTTCTTTCATAAGCACACGCCCTACAATCTCCATCGACTTCGCCAACTCCAGTACTCTCGCTGTATTGAGTCCACTGCCACCACCTACACTTCCGATACCAAACTGCCCCAGTATACCGGAGACACCACCGCCACCACCACCTTTTTCACTGTTGGCGACTGTAAATGTCATATCAGCCGTATACAAAGGGTCAGTATACCAAGCTCGCAGCACAAAAACTGTCGACATAATGATCGCAGCCAATAGCAGCATCCACCATTTTTTCTTGATCGTATGAAAGTAGTCCTGTATGCGGAGAATTAAATCCCTCAACGTAATCTCGTCGTCCTGAACTGTTGTATATTGCTGCTGCCCTTTGTCCATCTTTTTCCTCTTATTAATCTTAATCTAATAATTCAATCGTCCAGACGGTAACGGATCGCTCTGCCGTATTCAAAATGATCGGTAAGTCAGTAGTACTGACACCATTTGTCCCCAACAATTCCATCGGAAATCCTTTCACCAATAGTAATGTCAGACCATAACTTGGATGTGAATAGTAAGACAGGTAGTCGCGTACCTTTGATAATATAGTATTGAAAGAAAACCAGTTGTCCATATCTATCTGATACCAGCACAATGCAAATGCATAACTAGCGATTTCTTCTTCCTGAAAAGTCTCTACATAAGCAGTACGCATATACTGCTTTGCTCGCTCGCTATTATCTGTATCGGTGAGCAGCTCACTCAGTTGACCTAGTTCTTCTGTCAGCCAAAGTTGTCGCCAAGTTGTCGATTGCGTAACTTTTGCCCAAGTTTCATCATCCTTCACCTCGATTCTATAGGGCTTAATAATCCAATTGGACATCAGCAAACCATCAAAAAGTGCTGTCCGAAAACCATCGTTCGCTCGCTGACTCAACAAGATGACCAAGTCATTCAATTTATCTTCCCCAAATCCGGCGATACCTTCCAGTTCTGCTAACGTAGAAAAACGCTTTCTAGGCAATGAAGATCGTCGGCTCAAAATACGCGCCGCTACTGTCGCACCTATGGAATAATTGTTGCTTTCTTCTTCCACATTTGTCAAGTCTTCGACAGATTGCGCTTGATTCAGAAACTGAAGAATACGTAGACTGACCCACTGCGCTACTGCTCTCCCCTTGAAAGTCATCCCATCCACGCTATTACTTTTCTGGATATTGACGATTGCCTTATTGGCTGTTGGTGTCAGATTCTTCTTGGGCATCCGTAATACAGTACGCTTAGCGAAAGCAGGCGTTTTCAGTTGTTTTAACTTCTTTTGTTGCAGATTTATATGGCGTCGCATAAGGTCGTTAATAATTCAGTGCGAAATTATAGAATTTTGTTGTTTAGGGTGCGCTTTCGCCAACTTTTCCGTTATAAAGATGTAACAGAATAAAATATTTATAATCATCCGATATTATGACATCAACACTGAACGCTCGTGTCGAGCATCGCATACGATATACCATCAACCAAGAATTTCAAATTCCACCTTATCTGCTTCATTCCGAAACCGTTTTTCGGGAAGATTTGGGATTCGATGAGTCCGATATGTTGTTTCTAGCATTGGCGCTAGAAGACGAATTTGATTTTTTGCTGACAGAGGACTTTAAAGTAGAAGAGATGCGTGATCTGATCAAGTTGGTCATCTCCAACCTACAACTGAATCCGATGCCGACTGCTTAACAGCTCGTTGGCAGCCTGTCTAGAAATAACCCCATTCTCCTTTTCGTTTGCATTAGGAATTTTACTTTTACAAAAATTCCTTTTCTAAATGCTTCGCTGCTATACATCACTGCTTTTCATCCTCTCCTTCACGCTACTCATTGCTCAGAAAAGTAAAGACAAAGACATACCTTCCATCACCTTCGAGGAATATAATCCACCTTCTACGCTAGTTGTCCCCGAAACCATCATCACGAAAGCTAAATTTCCATTCATTGACATCCATAGCCATCATTGGCGCATGGGCGAACAAGACTTGGATCAATTGATCGCAGAGATGGACAGCATGAACATGGGCATCATCAATAATCTGAGTGGTCGCGGCGGAAAATCACTGAAAGCAATGGTGGACAATGTCAAAAAATATGGCTACGATCACCGAATTTGTATTTTCACCAATATCGAATTTAGAAGTATAGATGATCCCGACTGGCTGAAAAGTACTTTGCAGCAGCTAGAATATGATGTGAGCATAGGTGCGAAAGGCTTAAAAATCTATAAAAGCCAAGGTATGTTCCACAAGGACAAATCAGGCAAACGCATCGCCGTGGATGATGTCCGACTGGATCCGATTTGGGCGAAGTGTGGCGAATTGGGTATTCCGGTGTTGATTCATTCTGCTGACCCTAAACCTTTTTGGCAGCCACATGATGCCAATAACGAACGCTGGCTAGAACTTAAACTAAAACCGCGTCGAAAACGAGAAGCAGACGATCCGGCAAGTTGGGAAACCATCATTGCTGAACAGCATAATTTATTCAAGAAACACCCAAAAACCAACTTTATCGCTGCACACATGGGGTGGTACGCCAATGATCTAACGCAACTGGCAAAATTACTTGATGAGATGCCCAATATGTATGTCGAAATCGGCGCGGTCATTGCAGAATTGGGTCGACAACCTCGTATGGCTAATCGCTTTTTGGAGCAATATCAAGATCGAGTCTTATTCGGTAAAGATGCTTATTATCCCGAAGAGTTTCCGACTTACTTTCGCGTACTAGAGAGCGATGATGAATACTTCCCTTATTACAAGCGCTACCATGCTTTTTGGAAGATGTATGGCCTGGATTTGCCAGATCATATTTTGAAGAAGATTTATTACAAAAATGCACTGAGCATAGTACCCGGGTTAGATCATACACTATTTCCTGGATAGTAATTACTTCCTTATGAAAGTATTATCGGGCGAAGCAGCTAAAATCGCTTATCGCAATTTTTGTGAAGGGGAGTCTTCGCTACCAATTTTTGCAGAGGATTGGTACTTAGACCACTGCTGTAAAGAAGGTGAATGGCAAGCTATTCTCGTTCTTCAGGATAACAAAGTCATTGCTACTTATACCTATTTCTTGAAACGTAAATGGGGACTCCAATACATCACTATGCCACTTTTTGTTAAGTGGATGGGCTTGTATATTCTTCCTGAGTTTCGCCAACACAAATGGGAAGCACGCATTCTCCGCCAACTTATTCCTCATATTCCCAAAGTCAATCGCTCCCAACAAAATTTCTTTCCTAGTTCTTTCAATTGGTCACCTCTTTACTGGAATGGCTTTCAGCAAACCACTTACTATACCTACCAACTCGATTTAACGGTTTCACAAGAACAGCTCTTTTCCGCTATTCACTACAACACACGTCGCAGCATTCGGCAAGCGCTCTTTACATTGGACACAGACATTTCGCCCCAAGATTTCTATCACATCAACGCGATGAGTTTCACACGTCAAGGAATCGACATTCCTTATGATTACAAGACATTCTTGACTCATTACAATACGCTGCTCGCACACGAAAGCATCCATTTATTGGGAGCGAGAAATACGCAAGGCGAGATGTGTGGGGTCTGTTGTCTTATTTGGGATAAAATGATCTGCTACTACCATTTCTCAGGCGATCATCCTGACTTCAGGAAGGACAATGTAGGTGTTTGGATGATCTGGCAGGCTGTGCTTTTTGCGCATGAACGTTTACCGGCAACTACGTTTGACTTCGAAGGAAGTATGCTGGAAGGTGTAGCTGCTGTCAAAAGAAGACTGAACGCTAAGCCTGTGCCTTATTACTTTATTCAAAAGGATCGACACTTGATGTTTCGTTTGCGCTCATCTATTCGTCGTCTATAAAACTCTGCAATTCACTGAGGTAAATACCACTTCGCCATTCTGCAAATAAGTCTTGCACCAATAGAACAGCCGACATCAGCAGTAGACCAATACCACTTCCCGTCAAAAAAACGCTCCATCCACCCAGTCCTCCTAGCAATAGAAATAAAAAGCCAAGTCCGAATAGAATCTGCTCAGCTAGTCGATAAAATCTGAGCCGAATCTGAATATTCAAAATACGTATCTTCTCTAGTTCGCCCATCTTCTTTTCTTCTTGCTTGAGCATCTCTACTATTTGCCTATACCTTCGGGTGTAAGCGATCATGTTTCGCCAACCACCTACAAATTGTAACCCGCAAAGTGGAATAATGGAATAAGCGATACCTACATACAATGCTTCCTCTGCTTGCAACAACATGACGACGCCGACAATCAGCCAAAGTCCACCCCATATAATCATGAACAGTGCCTCCTGCTTTTCTGCGATATGATATGCTTCAATGTTTTCTTTCACACAAATAGTTGAGTAGTCTACAAAAAGCAAAACTCCTCTACGAGTATTCGTAGAGGAGTTCTTGCTTTAGTTCAACCTAGTGGTTGAGCTAGTCTATATATCAATCTAGATTAGTCTAGAACGATCATCTTCTTAGTAACAGTGAAGTCTTCTGCCTGCAATGTGTAATACAACACACCTGCTTGAAGGTCTTTGCTGTTCAACTTGATCGTAGTTGTACCTTGATCGAAGTCTTGAACGATTTCCTTCAATACTTTACCTGTTACATCGTGTACACGTAGGCTTGCACGCTGTGCATCTGGCATAGTCACTTGAATCAAAGTCTCACCCTTGAATGGGTTAGGATTGTTTTGACCTAGTGCATAACCTGCTTTACCGAAGTTCAACGCGACTGCTTGAGTTTCACCTGTTGCATTGTAAGCTTCTGCTGTAGTTACATCAGAAGTAATGTTCATAGCTTCGCTCAATGTTACGTCCTCAGTAGCACGTACTACTAATGTGAATGCAAGATCGCTAGTTGCTTCGTTATTCCAGCTTGCTGTAACAACGTTACCGAACAATCCGAAGTTAGCTTCTGTAGCTTCACCTTCTGTTACTCTCACTGCTTCTAGACCATTCAAGTTCATAGTGAACTGATAACCTAGTACGCTAGTCAAGTCAGCTGTGAACTCTACTGCATACTCTTGACCTGCTGTCAATTGTACATCTGCTGCGTTCAATGCGAACGTTCCGCTTACGTTACGCTCTTCGATGCTGTTTGCACTTGGTGTTGCACTATCGTTAACATCACCAACTTTAACTGCTACGAAATTAGCTGTCAAATAAGAACCTTCCAAGTCATTCAAGTTCATCAACTCATCGAAATCTTCATCCAATGGATTAGCTGCATCTACGAACTCGTAATCAGAAGCAACGAATCTCCAAGAAGTGTTACCTGGGAAGCTATCATCGTGACCCAACAATACCTTACGCAATTGTACAATATCGAATGTAGTTACTGACTTAGAGTTGTTAACGTCTGCTGCGATGATTTTGTAAGGAGAATCTAATACTTCCACCCCTAGGATGTGCTTAGAAATCAATACCAAATCAAATGTAGATACACCATTCAATGGCTCAAGATCCAACTGAGGAGTTACAGAGTAATCGTACCCTTCTTCCAAGTTGTTGAACTGGTATGCGCCATCTTCACCTGTCATATATGTACCGTCTGCGCTACCTGACAATGTAACTTCTACATTCTCAACTGTTTCGCTAGACTCAGTTTCGATACCACCTGCGATAGCTGCTGCACCTGGAGCTGTAGGACAGATGTCTTCTTCTCCATCGTTCTGAGGATTCGCCTGTACATTTACAAACGTCTCACAGAATGCAGTGTTACCTGCTGCATCTTGTACCCAAAGCTCTACTGCTACTACTCCGATCTCGCCATCAGCACAACGGAATGTACGCTCTGTAGAATCAGGGAAGATGTTAGGATCTGCAAATGTCAAAGTAACATCTGAACAGAAATCGTAAGAATCTTTATCGAACCACTCAGCAGGGATAGTTACCATACCCGCAGAACCGTTAGAATTAGGTCCCATCAAGTCAACCGCCAATCCGAAGATACACTTAGCAGTAGGTGCTTTACAGTCATTGACTGTGAATTCAATCACTTCTTCTTCTGTGTTGCCACAGTTATCAGATACTGTTACGATAAATTCGTGTGTACCGATAGGATAGTTACCTGTGATGCTGAAATCTCCACCATCTGCGTTCAAGTCACCGAAACCATCTTGGCTCTGAGACAAAGTAACCTCTTGGTGAGAAATACCTTTGAATGCAACCAATGTATAAGTTACATCAATATCATCAGAACATAGGTCAGATGCTGTGAACTTCACGTTAACTTCACCTGAGCAAATACCATCTTCACCTGGATCGTCATAACCACCGCAGAAAGGTCCGCTTTGAGTTACGTCAATAACCGGATTAGTGATATCATTCACTTTGATAATCTGACGGTAAACAATGTTACCATACTCTTGAGCAGATACATAACTCTCTTCTACGTTAGAGAACTGAGAACGAGCTACTGCTGTCACGATATCACCATTCACTGCTGCAGGGAAATCGTTGAAATCGATAATAACCCAGTCTGCATCAATTGTTGCGTCTGTTACATCATAAGGATCACAAACTTCAGCTTCATCTCTATCATTGATTCTTCTTTGCTGAGAACTAGAGAATGGAATGCTAATAGGTGCAAATGTTCCGTAAATGTCAGAAGTTGAACGATATAGGAATCTATCGTCACCATCCTCGTTACCATCATCAAAATCGTTCAATCCATCAGGCTGAGCGTTACCACCTTGACAATCAGTACCATTCACACAAAGGTCAGCATAACGCAATGCCACAGTATAGAATGGATCCAAGATCAATTCTTGTGGACGCTCTACTACTGCTACTTCAGTGTTGTTAGGATTCCAAGTACACCAGTTGATTAGGTGATACTCACGAATTACTTTGAAGCAAGCTCCGTCGCTAGCTGTGAAACGCTGATCTACAACATCTTCCAATGCCCAGAAATCACAACCGTCGTTATCTACGATGTCTTCTACACTTGCTGCTGCAGGTAGACCGCCATCATCTTCACAGAATACTTCTGCATCCATAGGGAAGTTCATCTTCCAGTCGCTTCTCTGAACTAAGCAGAACTCAACTGTAGCAACGTTAGATACATTACCGCAGTTATCAGTTGCTTGGTAGCTAATGAAGATAGAACCTTCGCGGCAAGCTACATTAAGCTGATTTCTCAAAGAAGAGACTTCAAAGCTAGCAATACCACAATTATCGTTACCGAAAAGATCAGTTAATTGGTCAGCCAAAGCATCAGAGACCAATTGAGCGAATGCCTCTTCAGCGTTATCTGCTGCAGCTGTATTCAAGATCAAATCAGCGAAAGGCTCATCACAATCATAAGTCAATTTACCAGAAGCCAATGCTGGTGGCAATTTATCTTGCAACTCAACTTCTACCATACAGAAGTTAGAGTTAGGGAAACGCTCACCCGGATCGTTGAAATCATGGTCACCGTTCAAATCAATACCTGTATTATCTTGTACTCGGAAGACAACCATTACATTACCTGTACAGTCATCTAAGTCATCTTGAGTGAAAGTGATCGTTGGCTCAAATACGTCATCATCACCATCCAACTCGTCAATCAAACCGTCACCGTCGTTATCTACTAGGAAGTCTCCTACATCATCCATACGTGCTACTGAGAAGCTTACCGTTCCACAGTTATCGTAAGAACCATCGTCGAATACTTCTGCAGGAACAACTACTTCACAACCAATGCCCATAGAGATAGCACGGAAGCTTTCGCAGATCGCTACCGGAGGTACTTCATCATCAATTGATATACGGAAGGTACTGAACTCACTACTGTTACCACACTCATCGATGAAACGCAATCTAACGAATACATCTTGTGCGATTGGGAACTCAGGAATACGGATTGTACCAGCTGTAGCATCAAACTCAGCGTTGTTAAAGCCTGGCAATAATGGCTCATTGCTTGAGAAATCAAATATTTGATAGAACGCTTGTACATTACCTGAACAATCATCTATGAAGTCTACACTTAGTTCTACGTCTGCAGCACAGTTATAGTATGCACCACCAACTACACTAAGACCTAAGACATCTAACTCAGGTGCATCAGTATCACCTACTTTCACTACTTGAGGGATTACGTCAATGATCTCTAAGTGACCATCACACCAGTTGTATACTGTCCACTCACGGAAGATTTTGTACGTCTCTGCACAAACATCAATTCTGTCAGAATCATCCCAATCGATCGCATAACCACACTCATCATGGCTAGTTGGATCAGCAGGAACTTCGTCACCGCTACAGTCAGTCAAGTAAGTGTCATCCAAACCAGCGAAACCGTTGAAGTCACCATTCAAGTTAGCAGGTGTTCTGTCGTAGTTAGGAATGAAACAAGCAAACTCTTGGAATTTGTTAGGATCAGATAAGTATTTATTGTAGATCGCTACTGGATCTGGATCTTCTTTACAATCTAGAGAAATCTCTAGTTTAGGGTGTACAATATCAGGCTGTACAACAAAAATTCTTTGAATACCGAAGTTAGAATCGTTGCCACACTTATCAGCAATCTGTACTGTACGGAAGAATAAACGGAAGCGAGCCTCCGGACCGAATTCTACCATCATGATCTCCCAAAGAGGATCATCGAAGAAATCTTGGCTGTGAGAATCGATAGCATCAGTTGTGCAATCGAAGCTTACTTCCTGCCAAGCACCAACGTTGTACTCAAATTTACAGTTGTCAAAACCTGGGAAGTTAGCATCACCAATACCAGCGATAGAACCTGTTGGTGTTCCGTTGAAAAGCAAAGTAGCAACATCACCAACGAAGATACCATTAGTACCTCTTGCTCTTCCGTTCAAAATGTCTAGGAAGTTATCAGGAACATCATAACAGTCAACTGTGTAAGTCTCGATTTCTTGCTCTAGAATAGGATCGATCTTGTCTTCGATCACTACAAATCCCCAACATAGGTCTATATAGTCTTCGCTACACTCAGACGTAATGTTACGAGTAACTTTAACATCTAGGCGAGTTCCACAAGGAACACCAGAGAAGTCAGCCACAGGGAAACCTCCAAGTGTAGTACCCACGATCAATACATTAGGATCAGTGAACTCTACCGTATAGTCTACATCATAAGCAGATGTACCAGATAAGCCATCAGCAAACTCACAAGGATCTTCTAGTATCAAATCCGGAGTCACTGCGATAACACAGTCATTCAGTAAACTTACATTCACAGCATCATTACAAGCTAGAGATGGAGGCAAAGCTGTCACCTTCCATGTCACTTTCTTTTCAGGATACAGTGAGCTATTAAATGTGACAATAGTTGTCCCAATCGGAACACTGATTTGGCTTGGTGTAATAATAACATCAGGACAGTCAGAAGTAGCGATCAAACCACCGCCAGCACAGTCAGAATACACTGGAGGTGTATAGTTGAAAGTGATACCGTCGAGCTCGCAAAATTCGCCTATAGAAGCGATAGCAGTAACGACTTCTTCTCCTCCTTCAGAGGGAAAATTGAATCCTTTACTACGGCACTCAACATGAAAAGCATAACCTGCACCTTTAGTCTGGTCTCCATTAGGAGTGAAGACTAAAGTCAAACAGCCTGACAAATCATCATCTGAGTCTAAGTCGCCGTCGTTATCAGTATCAACGCCACATGCAGAAGCATCGATCCATCCGCCACCCGGAGAGTCAGCTACAGAAGAACCTTCGCCTGTAGAAGCGATAAGTGGTCCTGAATCGTCATCACCGTCGTATACGTCTAGAACGTCTCCATCAGCAACATCGTACTGGTTAAAAACGATACGTACATACTCTGTCATCGGATTATCCGGACAAACGGTGTAAGTCTGTATGACATCATCGTCATACGGTTTGGTAGAACCTCCTGTATCGAAGTAAGGCCCACCACCACAAGTCGCGCTTAGGCTCGACTGTGCTTGTAGCGCGAATACGCTACATACCATTAAAAGAGCTAGCACAGCTTTACTGAGCAGCCCGAATGGTGTTGTCGTAAAATTCGCCTTTTTCATAAGATAAAAACCTGGTTTAAAATTAGAAAATGAGAAAGTTTAGGTATAAAACTAATATAACTGTTGCCTAAATCAGAGGAATGCATAGCATAAGCTGTGCACTCGACGTAGAAATAGCGACCCAATCTGAATTGAATCTCTATTTACTATTTTTTAGCGTTGAAGTGAAAAGTGTACTAAAGCTTGATAAGCTTATTGTTTGTAATTAGTACGGAGGAAGGATAAACGGCTCACTATTGCTATGTCTTTCTACGATATATTTACCCTCTCTAAGTGTATAATTCACACTAACATCCGCAAAAATAAATTTCTTTTTCAATAATCCATGCGCTTGATGCGCATTAAATGGATTTTCACTTGTTAAAATTTTATATGTAACAGCAGTCTATTATGCTGTAATTTCGTTCTTGCTGCAATTATAGACAAATATATTATAATTTTCCAATATAACTGAACGGCGTTACATTTTTTAAATATCTTTTGTCTTCATTATCAATGGATAATGTGTCTATAAAATCGTGAATATTTTTCTGATTGATCTTTTCATTCGTTCTAGTCAGCTCTTTTAGTACCTCATAAGCATTGGGATAACCTCTTGCTCTAAGGAAAGTTTGTATGGCTTCTGAGACCACCGCCCAGTTCTCTTCTAGGTCTCGATTTAGTCCTTCTTCATTGAGTACCAGTTTTCCGAGTCCCTTTTGTATGGATTTTAAAGCAATCAATACATGCGCGAAAGGAACACCTATGTTTCTAAGGACGGTGCTATCTGTCAAGTCACGCTGCAATCTAGAAATCGGTAGCTTATGTGCTAGATGCTCAAAAATAGCTGTCGCAATACCAAGATTGCCTTCCGCATTTTCAAAGTCTATTGGATTGACTTTATGTGGCATAGCAGAAGAACCTACTTCTCCGGCGACCAGCTTCTGCTTGAAGTAATCCATAGATATATACGTCCATATATCTCTACACAAATCGATCAATATGGTATTGATGCGACTGCATACATGAAAAATCGCTGCTAAGTTGTCGTAGTGCTCTATTTGAGTAGTCGGATAGGAGCGTTCTAGCTGTAGGTAATCTTGAACAAAGGTATTGGCAAACTGATGCCAGTCGATGTTCGGATAGACGACCACGTGTGCATTCATATTCCCGGTTGCTCCACCGAATTTAGCTGAATAAGGTATGGTGTTGAGTTGTTTCAGTTGCTGGTCAAGACGCTTCACAAAAACTTGAAGTTCTTTTCCCACCGTTGTAGGAGAGGCTGCTTGTCCATGGGTTCGTGCCAACATGGGCATACTGCTCCATCTTACGGCGAGGGCTTCGATTTGTTCCCTGACTTCTGTTAAAGTTGGTAAATAAACGGCTGCGATTGCATCTTTGAGCGAGCGCGGAATGGCAGTATTGTTGATGTCCTGAGAAGTGAGTCCAAAATGAGTAAATTCCAAATGCTTTTCCAGCCCCAACGACCGCATCCTATCTTTCACGAAGTACTCTACTGCTTTTACGTCATGATTGGTCGTGCGTTCGGTTGTTTTGATCTGCTGCGCCTCCTCTAGACCAAATGTCTTTACCTCTTCTGCCAGTTTTCCCAGCTGCTCCAGCGACAAGTCTGCTAGCTCAGGTAAATCAAGTTCTTTTTTCAATGCCAGCAAATATTGTACTTCTACCCATACTCTGTATTTTATCAAAGCAAATTCGGAAAAGTACGAGCTTAGTTCTTTTGTCTTACTATGATAGCGTCCATCGATAGGAGATATAGCTTGCAGGCTGTCCATAGGCGTATATATAATATGGTGTAAAAGTCGCAAATATATGGTTCAGCAGGATAATGGTCTAATTTTCTAGTTTTGCCCTCGAAACAATATTCACTTTGGATGTGGAATTTTTTGAAAAGCTACTTTCGCTCTTCTAAAGTAGCAATAGAAGCAGATGTTATGAAGTATTTGGTGGTAGGTCTTGGGAATATAGGTGCGGATTACAAAAATACGCGCCACAATATAGGTTTCGATGTTGTCGATCATTTGGCAGCAGCAGCCGATGTAGAATGGGAAGTAGCCAATTTGGGGAAGATCGCTAAGATCAAGCATAAAGGAAGGACGCTTGTGCTTCTGAAACCGTCCACCTATATGAATCGCTCCGGCAAAGCTGTTCGATACTGGCTACAGCAAGAAAAAATCGACAAAGAAAGAATGATCGTCGTGGTGGACGACTTGAACCTAGACTTTAGGGCGCAGCGACTCAGAGGAAAAGGCAGTCCGGGTGGACATAATGGACTGAAAGATATAGACGCTATGACGGGTGGCAGCAATTATGCGCGGTTGAGGATAGGTATAGGTGACCGCTTCTCGAAGGGTCGTCAAGTGGATTTTGTGCTGGGAGAGTGGACAGCTACAGAAAATGAATATTTACCAGAAATTATAGCGTATGCCGCAGCAACGGTCAAAAGTTTCGCAGCGATTGGTTTGGGTCGGACGATGAGTGCCTACAATCGCAAATCTCCTCAACAAGATTGATATGGCAACATCCAGTAAGGTGTCTAAAGGTTACGAGCGTATTCCCCATGCGGTCGCTATCTTATTTGGTATTATTGTCTTCGTTACGGTACTGACCTACCTTTTGCCATCTGGCAACTACGAACGCATATTGGTTGATGGTAGAAATAGAGTCATACCTGGCTCTTATGAGACGGTTCCTTCCTCTCCTGTCGGTCTATTAGATATGTTTGTGGCGATTCCGTTAGGATTTAAGCAAGCGGTAGATATTATATTTATTGTGTTGGCAGGTGGCATCATGTTCGGTATTATGAATAGGTCAATGGCTATCGAAAATAGTATCGGGAGTCTAGTGAGAGTCATGGGACTCCGGCGCAAATACCTACTGGTCATCATTATGACTTATTTCTATGGACTACTAGGCATCGCCGTTGGTTACGAAAATAATATCGCGATGGTACCGATCGCTGCCGTGCTGAGCTTGGCGATTGGTGGAGATCTGATATTGGCAGCTGGAATGGCGGTGGGTGCGATGACGATTGGTTTTGGGTTATCGCCTATCAATGCTTATACTGTAGGGACGGGACACAGAATCGCGGAACTACCTTTGTTTTCAGGTGCTGGCTTACGGACAGTTCTTTGCTTTACTGCACTCGGTATTATGGCGTTTTACAATGTTCGGTATTTGAGGCGCATCAGTAAGGAAGACAGCTTGAGTTTGGGTCGCAATTTAGATAGCACGGGCATACAACTATCCAAACCTATCTCTGACTATCAAATGTCTGCCAGTAGCTGGTGGGTGTTGGGTATCTTTATCCTTGGTTTACTAACTATATTATATGGTGTCTTTCGACTCGACTGGTACATCAATCAGTTGTCTGCCATCTTTTTGATGATCGCTCTGGCAAGTGCGCTAGTAACGCGTATGTCTGCCAATACAATTAGCGAAACGCTTCTACAATCTGTCGCACTGGCAGCACCGGGCGCATTCATGGTTGGTTTCGCGACTTCTATCAAGGTCATCATGGATATGGGCAATATCAGCGATACGATCTCTTATCAAATGGCGCAGTTATTGGAAGGCTTACCCATCTATGCAGCAGCTATCTCTATGTCTATTTCGCAATGTGTCATCAATCTATTCATTCCTTCCGGTAGTGGTCAAGCATTGGCGACGCTTCCGGTGATGATTCCGCTGGGCGAAGTTTTGGGGCTGACTCGACAGACGACAATACTCGCCTTTCAGATTGGAGATGGCGTCACGAATCTACTCAATCCCACTTTGGGCGGACTCATCGCTATGTTGAGTATGTGTCGCGTTCCTTTTGATCGCTGGCTGCGATTTATCTTTCCAGTGGCACTCAGCGTATTGGGGATGGCATTACTCTTTCTCATTTTTGCGGTAGCGGTAGGCTATCAATGATGAGGAAAACGTGATAGGTCAAACTCATCACGAGCGGACAAAAAAAGGACAAGTAACTATTAGCTACCTGTCCATATTAATAAATGTAAATATGAAAAGCCTATCTACTTTTTCGATCTAATGATGTGTAACAATGATACCTTTCATTGTCTTTAAAATAAAAGACTTGTTGCGTCGTAGCTGATTATGGCGAAGCGGAGCAAATTTTATTTTGGATAAGGCAAAATTTTTTGGCATAGCCTAGCTACGGCTAAAAATTTTAACACAGAACAGAATGAAATTTGCCCGTTGTAGTCAATCGAGATGCGGCGTAACAAGTCTAAAGGCTCATACTGCCTGATTACCTTTCATAAGCGCCCTTTTCTACTTGTTTTAATATGTAGCAAACAGACTTTAAGGTCTCAATTTTTCCAGTGAGCTGACGTGATGCTTATACATGATAAACATCCAATTAGCGATTAATTTTGATATGCTCTTGATGAGGAGATAGAAAGATCAACCAGATGCTGAGTATAGTGAACCAATCACATCTGTAGATCATCTACAACTATCACATCTTGATTGATTACGTCTCTTTTATCCGAGAGGATATGGGTATCCTTTGGTGTGTGTTCTCTTTTCATATACCGTGCTTTATATTTTTACCTTTTCAATTGCTTTTACAAATATATTCTAGAATTTTTAGTTTTACACAGACATTTTTCGCAAATTTTCTAGTGTAAAATCACTCCTCATTTACAATAAATATTTTCTATTATTTACGTATTTATCTAACAATCAGTAAATTGTATTTTTTAACCTATAAATATTTTACCTTGATAAGTGATTAATTGTCTAGTTGCTACCAAAAAAATTATTAGACTTATGGGTTGAAAAGCATGATAATTAGGGCGTGTTTATGGTGTTTTTCCTTTACTACAAGCTACTTTCCTAAAAAAGTCTGAAAATTTCTCCTGTCACAATAGCACATATCCATCATATTATTGGATATGACTACAGGCTATTGGGCAAAACCTTCTTAGGAATGAAAAAAAGTAAGGAAAGTCGTGGAAAAGCTAAACGAACTGATAAAGGTGCTCAATCCCAAGCGAACTGCCTACGTAGACATATTCTCACATAGTCTACCACACCACTCTAAACTCATACAATTGCATGAAGGTATCAGATTGGGTAAGATCACAGACGATGCTTCTACTATTCATCTTCTATATGGCAATGACCCAACTGGCAAATCGAAGTTTGCTAAACTAAAAAGCTACTCCAAAAAGCGGCTACTCAATACGGCACTACTGACCGACGCCAAGCATGGCAAAAGAATGAAAGCCTTCTTTAAATGTGTGCGTACCTTCAGGGCAAACGCATCAAATTCCTTTTTGCTCTTTGATTTATCAAATGATTCAATTTTTCAGCGATATGAGCATGGTATTTGTCTCAAGCCGACGGGCTATTCATTTTGGCATTGCCCCAAAACGAATCAAAAGGTCTAGA
>JBCDHX010000097.1:0-21564 GCA_038749535.1 Bacteroidota bacterium | reverse complement strand
TTGGTATTCCATCCTTTGGGTCGTAAATTTGTCCCCAGACAATAAGGACATCTTTGTTTTTGTTTTTCCATCCCTCAAAGATCGTGCTTATTGTCTTTTCTTTCTTCCCAATTTAGAAAAGTGCACATTTGGTACACTACCTCATTTTTAATCCACTGGGTGCAATGATTTTGTGTTTTGGTGCGAAATAACCACCTCTCTTTGTAGAACATTCTATGAACTGGGCAGTACTCGTTGTTAAAATGAATTGAGCAAAAAAGAATAGTATGTATTTTTCCATGATCGGGACTCATTCTATAGTTAAACAAACTGATTGAATACTACTTTCCAATGATAGGTAATCTCATTGATATCGTTGGCTATCAAACCAATCTGCTCACCGCTCGCCAACTCATTAAAACCTGGTCATTGATAGTTTGCGTATCATCTCCACCATAAATAACGGTAGGTTGATAAAGTGGTACATCAGCTATTTTGCTAAACCAGTTGAGTTGTTTGAAGAAATCACTTCGATAAGTCCTTCCACTTTTGATTTCAATAGGTTGCAACTGACCGCCTACATTCAGCAGCAAGCCAATCTCGTGCTGTGCATTGTCTCGCCAAAAGAAGATAGGTGGCGTTTGTCCATTGTTGTAAAACGCCTTAGCGACTTCATTAAAAATGAAATTCTCAAAAATCGCTCCTCTTTGATAGTAGGTAAGTAACTGCTCTTCTGTATTGATTCCTAGTAATGTACACGCCAAACCAGTATCTCGAAAGTAAAGTTTGGAGGATTTGACAAGCCGCTTTTTAAAATTTCTAAAATAGGGTTGAACAGTATAAACAATGTGAGAAGTTCTCAAGACAGAAAGCCAAGTATCAGCAGTACGTCGATCAATGCCTGCTGCTGTTGCTAAACTTGATTTGTTAATCGTCTTACCAATAAAGCTTGCACAAACACGCACAAACTGAGTAAAAGCATCTAAATTTCCGATGTTTCTCAGTCGACGTACATTACGCTCAACATAGGTAGTCAAATAAGATTGATAAAATGCAGTAGCGGGAATATCTTTGTCGTAAATTCTAGGGTATCCACCTTGCCGGCAAAGAAAGTTGGCAGATACGTCATCAGGTAAGTGGTCTTTTAGTTCTGCATAGCTAAACGGATGTAAGTAGAAAATAACAGCACGCCCTGCCAATGTTTGACTGACGCCTTCCATCATCAGCATGTTGTGAGAACCACTTAGGATAAACAGCGATTCATTATCTTCATCGACAATACTCTGAATGTAAGACAACAGTTGAGGAAATCGCTGTACTTCATCCAAAATTATTCGATGACCATAAGTTTGAAACAAAGCTCTTGGGTCTTGAACAACTCGTTCGTAAAAATCAGGATTTTCTAATGAGAAGTAAGGCAGGTCAGGAAAGAGTTTTTTGATAAGAGTCGTTTTTCCACTTTGTCTAGGACCTGTAATCGTCAATACAGGAAACTTTCCTACCAATGCTAAAATTGCTGATGTGATGTGACGTGGAATCATACCACAAAGATAAGCATAGATTCATTTCTTACAAATTGTACAATGCTATGTACAATTTGTAAGAAATAGCAACAAAACTCATTCTACTCCACAAACCCTTCTTCCTTCAACCACATTTTCATTGTCTCATAATATCCATCGCAAGCTGCCCAATTAAAGGCAGATAAATCCTCTTTCCAGCCACAAGTAATGCACTTTTTCAAGATGTGATTGCATTGCTCAAAGACTTTGGCGGTTAAGTCTGCGGCGTCATTTTTTCCGATGGTCTGTTCGTAAAGCAATTTAGTTTGTCGCCAATCGACTTGAGAGTCATTTTCACCAAAGATCGCGAGGACTGGGCAATTCATTTTGGATAGCATTTGGTCAAAATATTCAATATAGACCCAAAGTCCACTGCTTTCATCGAAGTAGCCGTCAGTTGTGAAAGTCGCTTGTTCGGCGGCGTATTTTTCCTTTGCTTTTTTAGTGATGGTAAATGGTGGCTTATTATAGCCAAATAGGCGTCTGGACATCGGATCTTGCGTCAAAGGTTTAATCGCTTTGAGAAAGGCTTTATAATCGGGAGAGGTGCTGTAAAGGCGATGTCCTTCCATCCAAGCTTGATACAAACGCTCAGCTTCGGCTGGCGATTTCCCTTCGATGAGGAGATTTTCTTTGAGCAGATAGCCAAAGTTCTCTTTGTCATTTGTGCCACTCACAGAAATCCAAAAATCAATCGGATAGCGCTCATTAATTAAAGGAACTATCCAGCCAGCACGACTCAATCCCCAGCAACCAATCGTCTCCGCTCCAGCTACTTTCATCGTTTTCAGTTTTTCAATAGCCGCTACTGATTCATCTGCTGAGTTTTCAACTGGCTGTTGAGCATCGAAATTACCTTCACTTTTCCCACAGCCCATTTTATCCCAAAAGACAACTGTCAAACCTGCTGCTGTCAACTCGTCTCGCAAATTGCCAAACCAGTTACCTTCTACGAAGTCAGTACGCCCATAGCCAGGAATGAGGAGGACGACAGATTTCGAGGTCTTATTTTCGGGTGTTTCGATTAAGCCATGGAGGGTTTTGTCTTCAAATTCAAACGAAAAAGGGATAGCTGTTTTTTGAGCAGTGGCGAATAAGAAAGTGAATAAGAGGAAAAGTAAACTAGAGAACGTTTTTGAAAGAATGGACATCTTGATCGAGTGTTTCAGTGAGTTGATTTATAGTTAATTCTGTACTGAAAGACCAGATTTGTCTTGGGAAGTTGCAACGTATCGTCTCATTTCTTACAGATTGGTTAGTCGATTCACCACATTGTAAGAATTGATGATCGCATTTATTCCAGAAATTCACCTACTGCATCTTTCCAAACCGCCGCATCCGTCTTCAAAAACCCATTGTGCCCTGAATTTTCCAAAATCAATAGCTTCTTTTCACCGTCCAGCGACTCGAAAATAGCATCAATTTCCGCTCTAGTCACCCGTTTATCTAGCTGACCATGAATGAGTAGTGTAGGTATCGTGATGGATTTGGCATAGTCGATCGGATTGTGGCGATAAGCGTTGAAATCGTGTTGCCAGCCACCGTGTAACATCAACAAATCGGCGAAAGGAAAAGACGGAACGCCCATTGTTCGAAAACGCTGCTGAATGGTATGCCGCATACGCCCAAAAGGACTTGCCAAAATCAAACGATCTGGTGTTATCTCACTTTTAGCCATTGCTCTCATAATCGCCGCTGCGCCCATAGAATGACCAAATAAAATCAGCTCTTGCTCGGGATATTCAGACTGAATGTAGTCGTAAGCAGCTATAACATCTTGACTTTCTTTGACGCCGATAGTAGTTGCATTGCCTGTCGATCCACCACTGCCTCTAAAGTCAATCAGCAAAGTCGAAAAACCCATTTCCAGAAACACATCCGCGAAAGGGACGAGGGCAGATTTATTGCCACAATAGCCATGGAAAAGGAGAACAATACCTTTTGAATTTAATGCTTCCATCCACCAGGCTTCTAGCGTTTCTTCTCCTTCTATTGTGATGGTTTTGTAGGTTGAATTCGGCGTTTTCGTATTGATAGGTTTTGGGCTGGGAGCACCTTGAAAAAGGATTTTGGCTTTCTGAGTTAAGGAGAGAGATTCTGGCTGTACACGCTTATTTTCAGTAGCCGAAAAGTGCGTAAACTGATGGGCATGATTGTAGGCGAGTATGTTTATGCCTATCAGTCCAAGTAGTGAGCATCCTATGAAGAGTTTCCATTTCATATAAAAAAAACGATAGCAGGCAAGATGCTATTATTACTTCAATAGCTTATTCTTTACATCCAAATAATCCAAGAAGTAAATCACTTTCACAGAAAGGCTATTCGTTTGTGAGCTTGTCAGCAGATTGCCGACATGACTGAAGTAATTGGTCGTTGCGAAGCTAGATTGAGAATCAAAAATTGAATTTTTCCAAACAACGAAAATGTCGCTGCCCGGCGCAAATCGCCATTTGTAGATCGCGTCTATATTGAAAGCATCGAAGGTAGTATTTAAGTTGAAATTGGTAGTAATAGGACTAACACCACCATTTGGTAACAGATTGTAATATTGATGATACTCGACTTTGGATAAATAATGCCTCAATCTAAAAGTGAAATTCATCTGCGTATTCGGCGTAAACTTCAAGTCGATGTTGTTAATCAAGGTACGAACATCTCGCTGCCCATAAATGGGCTGTCCATTGCTGAAAGTCGCAAAATCAACATCATTATACTCCAAATCGTTATATGTCCCAACGCCAAAAGACAGACGATCGCTCATACGATACGTCACATCTGCACCGATCCAGTTGTTGAAACGATCTTTCTCTCGTACGGCTCTATGTCCGCCATTGACACTAAAAAACAGTGATTTTCGACGGTCGCTACTGACGAAAAATCCGGTATTGGAAATGCCAGGATGTCTGTAAAATCTTCCTGTGGTACGAGGTCCAAAATAATCGTACATATCGCCAATGGTCGTATAATTGAAGACGTTCCAGTTCCAAAGATTCTTAGTTTGTCCCCACCACCAGCCGTTGAAACCATTTTCGGTAGCTACATTGGGATTATAGAGTCTTTGATGATGTGCGTAGATGCCACCGCCCATACTATTGAAAGGTCCCAACGGTTCATAACGAGAGTAGCGAAGATTCCCCCAAACACCTCTTTCGTTATTGTTGAACAGGAAACCCAGATCGTTGATGTTGTAGTTGTCGCTTTCTTCATTGTAGCCGACGCGCCACTGCCAGTTGCCGTTCGTTTTTCCGGCATTGATGCGGTAAGCATGTCCTAGATCGACTTTAGATTCGGATTCTAGTATTTGGCTGACGCTACCCTGTCCACTCACGCTATACGAGTTTTCTTTATTGCGTAGCTCAAAGACTGTACCCATTACATTGGCATCGTATGCCTCACCGAAGCGCGTCACATTCGTATTGATGAAGGTGACGAAAGAATTATTTTTCAAATTTTGATCCAATGCCAAGACGTTGTAATTGGTCAATGGATGTGTTTCTACTTCTCGCTGCTCACCAGTAACGGTGTTTTCTATGGTTGCAAAGCTCTTGCTTTCTATGGCATTAAAAACCCCAATGCCTAGTCCCGATTTGGTGCGCCCTGAGACCTTAGAGGCATTGAGGAGTTGTGCTTTTTGTGGATTGTTGATGATGGTTTCTCCATCGCTCAGCTCACCTTGGTGAACACGATCAAAGATCCGTCCTCCGATGCGGCGCGAGTAAAAAAGTCCACCTTTATTGAAAAGTTCGACACCTTCCGTGAAGAACTGTCTGTTTTCGTCGAAACGTTGCTCGAAAGGACCGAGATTTAGGATTTGATTGTCAGAGCGGGCTTCCCCGAAATCAGGAATTAAAGTCATATCCAGCGTAAATGCGTCATTGATACCATATTTGATGTCCATACCAGCATTGAAAGACTGTCCCCAGCCGCCGCTCGTCTCATCCGAACTATGTTGAGCATAACCGACCACAAAAGGTGTAGCCGATAACCGAACTGGAGAATCTATATCTTTTATGCCTTTGACCAGCCCAAATTGATTCAGAAAACCATCCTGCTGCGGATCAATGGGACTCCAGAAACTCTTCTCGCCTAGTCGACGGATACTCCGCCCAAAATTAATGTCCCACTGCTGTATATCTCGCTTCGGAAAACGCAACATGGAGTAAGGAATACGCATTTCGACTACCCAGCCATTTTCCACAATCTGAACTTGACTTTCCCAGACGGCATCCCAGTTTTCATCCTCTCCAAAAGTCGTGTACTGTGCGTCAAACTGAACACCGGCAGAGGTGACGATAAAGCCATTGCCATTTATACCATCTTGATAAGGAGAAAAGAAGACTCCAAACCAGTCGGCATTCCCGATTTGGTCGCGCTCTCTTAGCTCCACCGGAATGCTGTCTGGCGCACTATCGTAGAGCATCGCACTGACATAAACAGCACCGTCATCATAGATCATTTTGATGTCCGTCGGTTGAGCAGGCTGTTGCCCAAAAGTAGGTTGGTTGGTAACGAGTCCGATTGTGGCTTTTGCATTTTCCCAGCTCGCTTCGCTAAGCACCGCATCTATCTTGATAGGTTCGGCGATACGTGTAGCTATAATGGTCTTAAAGCTAGTGGTGTCTTGAGCACACAGTGAAAAGCTTGTGCAAAGTAGCACAAACAAACAGGTGATTGTTTTCATATCGGGTGAAAGGTGTTGTTTGTCTAAATAAGCGACTGAATGGTATCCGGTCTTTTCAAGTAGTATCTCGGTTTCTCGAAAAGGTTACTGCTTTTTATTTGAAAGATGCGTGTCTAGATGGAATAGTTGCATTTGAGGATGATAAGTTTGCTGTTTTTGCAGAAGACGAGGGCAAGTCGGAAAGTGTTACTGTTCTTTTTGATTTTTCTAATTGTAAGATGGTATTAAAACGCAAAAAGCCCATCCGCAAGTGGCGAATGAGCTTTGATTTTGATGTGGTGTGGGGCGGAATCGAACCGCCGACACATGGATTTTCAGTCCATTGCTCTACCAACTGAGCTACCGCACCAATAACCGTCTTCTTTTGAACGGGCTGTAAATTTAGAAGCTTTTTTTGGTTTGGCAAACAAAATACAACATTCTTTTAGGATATATTTCTGAATACCGCTATCTCATCTCTTACCCGCCGAGTGGAAAACACAATATGGATAAGGCTTCGAACAGTTAATGGAGAGAATCGATCACTGATGACAGCAATCTCTGCTCGAAAATTGCAGTATAACTCAATTCCCCCAAAACTTTCCCAAGCGTTTTTTGTCTCTTACCGGAATCGCGCTATTTTTGCGCCCAATTTGATGACCTGCAATCCTTGCATCTCTAAAATTGAATCATGCCTAAAGACAATTCCATTCGTTCCATCCTGATTATTGGTAGTGGTCCTATTATTATCGGTCAAGCTTGCGAGTTTGACTATTCCGGCTCACAAGCCGCTCGTGCGCTTCGAGAAGAAGGCATCGAAGTTTCTCTCATCAACTCCAATCCGGCAACCATCATGACCGATCCACTGACAGCAGATCATGTCTATTTGTTGCCATTGGAAGTGGCTAGTCTAGAAAAGATACTAGAAGAGCGAGATATTGATGCTGTACTACCGACAATGGGTGGACAGACGGCATTGAACCTAGCGATTGAAGCCGGAAAACAAGGCGTTTGGGAGAAGTATAATGTGCGATTGATTGGCGTCGATTTGGATGCTATTGAGTTGGCAGAAAATAGAGAAGAATTCCGCAAAAAGATGATCGAAATCGGGCTGAAAGTCGCCCCTTCTATCATTGCCAATTCCTTTCTGGAAGGAAAAGATGCGGCTCAGAAAATTGGATTTCCATTGGTGATTCGTCCGTCCTACACTTTGGGTGGATATGGTGGTGGATTCGTCCACAAAGAAGAAGAGTTTGATGAGAAACTGCGACGTGGACTACAGGCTTCACCGACACACGAAGTTCTTGTAGAGCAAGCCGTTTTGGGATGGAAAGAATACGAGTTAGAACTTTTGCGCGACGCCAATGACAATGTAGTCATCATCTGTACAGTAGAGAATTTGGACCCGATGGGCATCCATACCGGAGACAGCATCACAGTCGCTCCGGCAATGACCCTTTCTGACAAAGCCTACCAAGAAATGCGCGATCAGGCTATTCATGCGATGCGCTCTTTGGGCAATTTTGCAGGCGGTTGTAACATTCAGTTCTCTCAAAATCCCGAGACAGAAGAATGGATTGTGATTGAGATCAATCCGCGCGTGTCTCGCTCTTCTGCATTGGCGAGTAAGGCGACGGGCTATCCGATTGCGAAAGTGGCAGCAAAGTTGGCGATTGGGTACACCTTAGATGAATTGAAAAACTCCATCACACAGACGACTTCTGCTTACTTCGAGCCGACTTTGGACTATGTGATCGTTAAAATGCCACGCTGGAACTTCTCCAAATTCGTAGGTGCAGATACCTCGCTAGGTTTGGCGATGAAGTCAGTGGGCGAAGCGATGGGTATTGGTCGTACGTTTCTGGAAGCGCTCCAAAAATCCTGTCAGTCACTAGAGACAGACCGTATGGGTTTGGGTGCTGACCAAAAAGAGTGGATCAAAACAGAAGATATTTTGCGCCGATTGGAAGTGCCGAGCGATGACCGCATTTTCCGTTTGAAAGACGCACTTCGTTTGGGTGTACCGCAAAAGACGATTCATAAACTGACCAAAATTGATCCTTGGTACATCAAGCAAATCAATCGCCTGGTGGAATTTGAAGCCGAACTAAGTCGCTATGGCGAGTTAGAAAAAGTACCAAAAGACTTCCTGCTTGATCTCAAACAAGTCGGCTACTCAGATGCGCAGATCGCTTATGTGCTCCGCATAGAAGAAGAGGAAGTGACGCGCCATCGCAAGGAGTTGGGCATCCGTCGCACCTATAAAATGGTCGATACATGTGCCGCAGAATTTGAGGCGAAAACACCTTACTTCTACTCCACTTTTGATGCGGAAAACGAAAGTATCCCCACACCAGACAAAAAGAAAATCCTAGTCATCGGTTCAGGACCAAACCGCATCGGGCAGGGCATCGAATTTGACTACTGCTGCGTCCACGGCATCATGGCGATCAAAGAAGCAGGCTATGAAGCCATCATGGTCAACTGTAACCCAGAGACCGTTTCTACGGACTTCGATATTGCCGATAAACTCTATTTCGAGCCAATCTTTTGGGAGCATTTGGTCGAAATCATCGAGCTAGAACAACCCGAAGGCGTTATCGTCCAATTGGGTGGACAGACCGCGCTGAAACTAGCTGCCAGAATGCAAGAAGCTGGCATCAATATCATCGGTACGTCTTTTGAAAGCATGGATTTGGCAGAAGACCGGGGCGCATTTTCTGATCTCTTGAAGTCGCTCGATATTCCTTATCCAAAATATGGCGCAGCTACTAATGCAGACGAAGCTTTGGAAATCGCCAATCGCGTCACCTATCCGGTGCTCGTGCGTCCATCTTATGTATTGGGCGGTCAAAGTATGCGCATCGTCATCAACGACGAAGAGTTGGAGCGACACGTTTTGAGCATTTTTAAGCATATGCCGGACAATAAAGTCCTGATCGATCAATTCCTAGATCGCGCGAAAGAAGCTGAAATAGATGCGATCTGCGACGGCGATGAAGTCCACATCATGGGCATCATGGAGCACATAGAACCTGCGGGTATTCACTCTGGTGATAGCTCTGCGGTATTGCCGACTTACAGCCTATCCGTCAATGCGGTCAATCAAATGGTGGACTATACCAAAAAATTAGCTAAAGCATTGAAAATCAAAGGCTTGATTAATATTCAGTTTGCGATCAAACCTGCGAAAACGATTGACGAAGAAGATAAAGTCTATGTCATAGAAGCCAATCCACGTGCTTCTCGTACGACGCCATTTATCGCTAAGGCATATCGTGTGCCATACCTAAATATTGCGACTAAAGTGATGTTGGGTACACACAAACTATCTGATTTCAAGATCGAGCCGCGACCAAGTGGTTATGCAATCAAAGTGCCTGTTTTCTCTTTTCACAAGTTCCCGAATGTAGATAAGAACTTGGGACCAGAGATGAAATCGACAGGAGAAGCGATTCGATTTATCGTCGACTTGACGGATCCGTTCTTTAGAGAATTGGATCGTCAGCGGTCGATGTATTTGACTAGATAGGAGAACTTCGAGAGGACGGAGAACTGAGAGAGCAGCCAAGCTATATTTTTGGATATAGTTTGGCTGTTGTTTTTTGAATTGGAAGTTATCCGATCATTCCTTTTCTACCCCTATAATGCCTAATCTATCTGCCTTGTCCCAAAAATCTGCACATAGCTCTTCGTCTCCTTCATCGCATATCGTATTGCCATCACAATCAAGAGGATAAGAAATCATATCTATGCAGTGATTGCCTAATAAGTAATACTGCTTGTTTTTATACTCATACAGCTCTACATACATCACACATCCGATACCTACGCCATCTGATTCGACCATTCCCAATTTTTCTAATTGATTTGAAACACAGCCGAATGCGATGATCTCTTCTTGGCATCCTATCATTGAGCATAAGATTGTTGCTAAAGATAGTAGTTGTAGTGTCTTCATTTGCCATTTGTGTTAGTTCATCAGATAGACGCTTTTCTGGTCCTCTTTAGTTGGGTCGAAATAGTCGCTTTCCTTACCTTTTCTATCTTTGTCACTTCACAACAACGACAAAAAAATGCAAAACACACTCAATACAGCCGTCGCTCAATTAGCATCACTACCAGAAGAGCAACGCACGACCATGATCAGCCAGTTTCTAGGGTCAGCTGTTCCCTATGTGGGCTACTCAGGCGTTCAATTCGAGCAAGTCGGGACGCATGAAGTCCGTGCTCATATTGAAAACGAGGAAAACGTCCGCAACCACATCGGGCAAGTGCATGCGGCTGCTATGATTTTGCTGGCAGAAACAGTCACGGGCATCGTCGTTGGCATGAATATTCCTGACGATAAAATTCCGCTCATCAAAACATTGAACACTCGCTTCATCCGCCGCACGGAAGGACGCATTACAGCTTCTGCTACGCTTACTGACGAGCAAATCGAACAGATCGAAATGGTAGAAAAAGGGGATGTTCCGGTTGCCGTTACCGTGACGGATTCTACTGGGGAGGAAGTGATTGTGGTGGAGGCGGTTTGGGCTTGGATATTGAAGAGGAAGTAGGTTGGTACTAGACCAACCTCCTCTTATTTTTTGACCAGCCTAGTCTGGCTACAATTCCTGCCAATGAAAAGGCCAATAATCCAATCAAAAAAACGACGGTCAGAGGACTCTGATCAAGGTGGTCAACAATCTGCGACTTTTGAAAGATAGATTTCTTCTTTGTTTGCTCAATGTGCTTGACTAATCGAGCTTGAATAGCTACCATCATTCGCTGCTGAAACTGAAAATGATGCTTCTCATCTAACAAAATATCTACTTGAGCCCGGGTTTGTTCAAGTAGATCGTTAGCTCGATCAACCTCTGCTCTGATTGCATCTTTCTCGCCTTCACATCGCTGTTCAAAGCGAGTACGTTGCTCAGTAAGTGCTTTTTCTTTATCTGCTGTCGCTTGCTGCCTCTCTTTCAAAATGGTCTCTTTTCTGACACGTTCTATAGCTAATGCTTTGTCTTTGAGACAGCGTTCTCTTTCATCCTGTAGTTGAGCGTATGAACTTTCTTCTTGCTGTTCCAAACGGTACTGGAAGTAGTTACGCTCTTCGTAAGTTTGAGGGCGGTTGCTCTCCTGCTGCATATCATGCAACTGATTGTAGTAAAAGTAGAACAGTGAAGCACCCAATAAAAAGCCAAATAAGGATTTCATAGACTATAAGTTTTTGTAGATTATTGATTTGATGTACCAAAGCAAGCTTCGTATTGCTGCATGCAGTTCTCAATGATGATTTTTTCCTCTTTTGAGAAATGACTGTAAAGTGGTCGCTCTTTTTCCATGAGTGTAGCATAAACTGCTTTCACACCAGGTATCACCTCTTCAGTAAAAATCGCGCAGTTCCTAGCGATATAAGTATCCAAAGTAGTTACTGCTTGAATGAATTCGACCTTTGTATTGATTGGATAGTCTTCTTGATCCAGTGCACAGCTGGAGCTGAGACAAAGGAGAAGTAGGAGATAAATGGTTTTGGAGAGGAGAGGGTGTAACCTGAATTGATCAGTGTTGAAGAAGCGTCCTATTACTTGATTAAAATATGTATGCACCATGATAGTATGATTTGATTTCTGAGTGCATAATCAGGGAGAGATACTGCTTTCGCAAGCAATTTTTTCGAGTTGTATAAAATTTCTGAAAATTTCAGAAACAATTTGATAAGTGGCTGATTATCAATACATACACATTCTCACTATTTTAATAAATTTACTATTCATCCCGTATATTTTTCTTAAAATTGAGTATAAAAGATGCTGTTCTTTTATAATTTGTGCTTTTGTAGTAAAGCAATAATCTGTCCAAACAACTAATACAATATAACTACTAATCACATGTTAGAAATTAACTTCAAAGATCTAAGCGAAGCTGAACACCAATTGAGCACATTAAAAAACGAAGAACTTACAAAGCTTTGCAAAAAACTTATAGATCATATTAAAGAAAACTTTCGTAGTACAAACGACAGTAAGATTAGGCAACTAGACATTGCTGAAATTATTGGCTTTAGTGAAGGGGATTTGTCTAAGACGAAAAACAAGGATGAACCACTCGCAAGAAAATCCGAAGCTATTACCGAAATGATGAAATACTTCCGACTTACAATTGAGCTTCCTAAGAAGGGAAGCTCAGTTGAAGATTGGAAAATAAAACATGATACCAAGTCTAATTCGTTTTATGATGATAACCTACGCAAGCTTGCCGGAAAACTGGCAATCAACTTAGTAGACGTCTCAAATCCCTTCCGTACTCCCAAAAAACTATCCGCCCACAAAGAAATTCTCAATAAAAAATATAGAGAAGAATTACTATCTGATCGTCATCGCGACAACAGTTTAGAGCGGTTTATCGTGATGGTAGGTAAGGAAGCTAGCCACATAGCTACTGGCGGGTATATGCCGCTGCAAAAAGAAGCAATCAAGGATGTCATGGATCATGTGACGAAAAAAAGGAAGATAAAAATTCCTGAAGAACTAATTGAAGAGGAGCGCAGGAGGCTGGCACAAATATATCGGTTAGACAAGGATAAATTTGAAACTTATTTACTGGCTATTAGTAGATTTAGCCGCGAAGCTTTAACAGAAGCCTTAAAAAAGATTTGTGATTATGATTATTGTTTAAGTCTAGAGTATGAGATTTTAGCTCATATATTTAAGCATCGTTTTGTAGATGTCATCATTAATTTCAATTATGATGAAATACTAGATGTTGCAATAGAAGAAGAAGTCAATATCGGAGAATATAAATTCATTTTTTCGGATGGACACTGTCCAAGTCAATATAAAAAATTACTGATCGATAATAGGTTAAGGCAGCCTATCTATGTAAAACCTAATGGTACAATTAGTTATGAGAGTACGCTACGGTTCACTCAAGAGGAGTTTTTTGCTATGCCCGAAGAATTGAGGGAGACCCTTAACAATTTGATGTCAGGTGAAACGAATAATCCAAATCTTCAACCTTATCTACCACTCAATCTCATTGTTTTGGGGCATAGCATTACCAGCTTCGATTTTGTCAATCTATTGGAAGACTATTTAAAGAATAAGAAATATCTATACAGAAAAGTAACAATTTGGACATTCAATGAGCAAGACGAATCGGATGAACTTTTGAAGCTTTTAGTGGAAAAAGGGTTGGATGAAAAAAAATTGCCTAAATGCATATCTCACAATTGGTTTCCCACCGTGACTAAAAAAAGTATTGGTATTAGAAATACGACTTTGAAAGAATATCTTTTGAAACTATGGGAACTTATAGAAGGTAACTTTGAAGAACAGTATCGCCCTGTGGGAATTAGTCGCCACGAATTACTAGATCATATTTTCTGTCCTACAGAAGAGGTATATAAAGCTATAAAAACTAGACCCAATGAATATTTGAAAGGTAGATTCTATGTAGAGTTAGTAGTTGCCTTACTCAACTCGGATGGGATTTTAAACACAGAGCAAATTTTGGAGGATCGTGCGGGCAAATATTTTATGTCGTATTTAGAAAAATTAGAAGAACACGGCGATACTGATTTTTCGATTCGCAAAGCTTGTAGGATGCTTGGACTTAGAGATTATAAAGGCTTCATTAAAGATACATTTACAGTAAATCCCCCAAGTATGTTTCATAAAGAAGAGGATAAACTATACGGACAACTTTACCATAAACTAAGTACTGAAGGACTTCTGGAAGGATTTGGGAATAATATTCGCTCCGATAAAACCAAGAATATTCTTATTGACATTTTTGAAGGTATACGCAGTAGAAATCTATTAAAAATAACCTCGGATTTTAGACGCCCACATGATTTCATGTTCAGTAGCATCAAAAAAGATAATATCCTTAATACCTCTCTGAGCTGGACTTACAAGTTCAACAAAAAAATCTCTAGGCATAGCAGTTGGGATTTGCTGCTTGCTATATCAGAGAAAGGAAGATTTCTCGACAAGCACATTGGTAAAAAATCCATAGAAAGTAAAAAAGTAGAGTTAGTACTTTCTTCTTTCGATACGGATGATGACAAATTTCCGGATTTAAGTCCGGAGAGGGAAAAGCAGCTATCTGATCCTAATAACTTAAGTCTTCTAAGTGGACACCTCAATTTTCTTCCCTGGTATTTACACAATCGCCATATGGTTATTTTTTTGAAAAACAAAGGGAGAGACAAAGAGGCTGATTGGAGTGACAACTGGGACTTGAAAGCTGGATTTTATTATCAAAATCGTATGCTCTCTAGACGAGCCAATCCTGTCTTAGTAAGTAATCCTGTAGACTTAAAGATCCTACTGGATATATTTGTCAACTATTGGTATCGTGCTAAAGTTTACACACGCTCTAGACTTGAAGGAAAATTAAAACACGTTCCTATTATCGACACCAAAAAGCAACTCAGAACTTATCGAAAGGAGTTACTTAATCTGTATTTTTCGGAAAATGATGACGGATTGATAAAATCATAATCTGAGTAATATCTAGCCCATTTCCTTAGTAAAAATTAGGCACTCCTTATTTCATGCTTTAACTTCACAAAATATTCCTACTCAAAGGCATCATTCACGACCAGTCGATTCTAACTTTAAACAAGTACTTCATGTATTTGAAACCTTAACAACACGTCTTGTTACAGACATCTCGTGTATGAATATCTCAACTCTGGTAATACTTTTGTCACATAGATGCTGACAATCCATCATACTTTCGCCCGGTTTTCATGCGGAAGCTGGTTCGACTTCTTTGGCGCGTATTCAAAGTTGTATACCTGCTACCTCAGAGCCGGATATAGAAGCACACATAGCAACTGTTCTCGTTGAATAGTTTCAAGTCTTTCCAAATCCGGTGAGTGATAGAGGAACGATTGTTCTGGATTTGATAGAGGACGCTGACTTAAACATTCAGCTTTTTGATTTAACGGGACGACAGGTGACTCAAGTGATTCCTACTTCTCAACAATTAGCAGGTCAGCACACTTACACATTTGATGCTACTACGTTAAGATCGGGAGTTTACATCTTGGTCATTCGAGTAGATGATCGAAACGAAAAAGATATCCGTCATTAGATAGTCTCAAAGACTACCTTTTCAGTATGAATGCCAATGCAAGGACCTCGTTTCCCACGAGGTTGTCGCTTTGAAACCTACACAAGAAAGTAACGCTCGTTAAAGTCATCCCTCTAATGTCAAAATCAAGACAGCTCAAACAAGAAAGACCACCCCACAACAGTTGAAAAACAAACAAAACAACTGAACCATGCGAACCATCCAACTAACACTGCTCTTAGCACTGTTTGGTCTAGCTCCGCTCTGGAGTGCCGACATCATCAGTGTAGAAGTCCTTCATCATCAACTTTTAGTCGTCCACATCGACGATGGTGAAGTACGCCACCACCAACTCGGTGAAACTCGACAGACAGAATGGGTCATCGGGACACCACTAGATGTAGATGCGGCGGCAAAACTAAATAGCTACCAACTACAAAGCACCGAAGATAGCAACTACAGCACTCCCCTCTCCCCCACTCAACTCCATCGAAAAAGCAAACCGACTGACTTCACTTGGCTGTGCCAAAGTTGGAACGGTAATTGTGTCAATACCGATCGCGATCATGCAGCTGAACATTGGCTGTACCTGACTTTACCGTCGCCTTTGCAGTCTGGGAAAAGCTATACGCTTTCCATCGACAGCTGGACATCGGAAATCATCACTTTTGATTTTGATGACCAACAATCACGCTCGGAAGCCATCCACGTCAATCAGATCGGCTATGTGCCCTCCGCGCCCAAAAAATATGGCTACATCTATCATTGGATGGGTGATAGTGGTGGTTTGCCGCTTACTGATTTCGAGGACAACCGCTTTTATCTGGTAAATACGCAGACTGATGGCGTCGCTTTTACCGGAAATATTGCGTTCCGAAAAACAGCCGACAACCAAGAGACCGCTTGGACTGCACAAAGTCCACCCAATGGGAATTTTCTAGGCGCAGAAGTCTACGACTGTGACTTCTCCACTTTCAATACACCTGGTAGCTATCGACTATGTGTTGAGAATATGGGTTGCTCTTTTCCTTTCGATATCAGTGATGACATTTACCAATTGCCGCATACAGCGGTCTTAAATGGGTTGTATCAGCAGCGAAGTGGCATTGCATTGGAGGCGAAATATACCGATCAGCCACGCCCCGTGCCACATCATCCAGAGTTGACGCCCGGTTTTGCTGGGAAATTGGTTTATTCCACTTTTCGCTATCCTGATTTTGAAAGTAACGACAGTCCGACGAGTCAAAAAGATGCCATTGATGCTGCCGTTTTAGGTCCGCTAGACGTTTGGGGCTGGTATCAAGATGCCGGCGACTGGGATAGTTATTATTCTCATACGGAAGTACCGCATTTGTTGCTTTGGTTGTATGAAATGAGCGCATCAAAGTTTGGCGATGGACAATTGAAGCTACCTGAGGAAGCAAATGGACTGCCAGATATACTGGATGAAGCGATGTGGCTACCGCGTTTTTATCATCGGCTGCGGCAGGAATTATTGGAGAAAAACTATGGTACAGGTGGCGTCGGTGGTGGACGTGTTTTTGGTGATATGTGGGGTGGCGATGAACTAGAAGATGGGACAACGATTGGTTCTTGGCAAGATACTCATCGACAGTGGGTATGTACTGGAGAAGACCCGTATATGACGTTTCAGTATGCAGCTTTGGCAGCACATATTAATTTTTTATTGCAGGAGAATGGGTGGAATGATCCTCAAAATGTAGATTGGCGATCAGAAGCACAGGCAGCTTATGATTGGGCGATGGAAAACAAATTACCGACAGATAATGATTTGTTTGGCACGCCATTGTTGCACCTCCAATTATTAGCAGCCGCACATCTGTATCGATTGACCGGAGAAAATAAATATCATGCTCAGTTCAAAAACGACTTTAGCCAGCTCGACGACCAGCCTGAATTGACGGAAGAGCTCACTTTCGCCCTTTTTACCTATACACAAACACAAGCCACAGAGGAAACGACTTATAATCGAGCGCGTCAGCTGTTGCTGAATGAAGCAGATTTCGTGCTCTTATTCGCTTATGATGATCGCGCCTGCCGCTGGAGTGGCAATTTCTGGATGCCAATGCTAGTGGGGCAAGCGACGACGCCGATGATTGACATTGGTGTCATTGGACACTATTTAGTCAAAGATAGCGACCCCGCAAAAGCAGCCGAATACAGAGCAGTATTATACACCACCGCCGATTACTTTTTGGGCACCAATCCATTGAATATGAGTTGGATAACTGGCGTAGGTGAGCGTTCGCCAGAGGAGATTTTTAATATCGATAGTTGGTATTTGGGAGAAGGTCAACCGCGCTATGGAATTGTACCTTATGGTCCTTGGCATACGCAGCAGTCACTCGGTCCGCTTGGTCCTTGGAATCACCTTTGGGCATTTGAATATACCTATCCTGAAAGTGCGGACGAATGGCCGGGACATGAATATTGGTTTTCACAACGTACTTCGCCTTTTAGCACAGAATATACGGTACATCAGAACCTAGCACCTAGCGCGTTTGTATATGGATATTTGTACAGTTTGACAGCGGAAGACGTGGCGACTTCTACGACTTCGATAGCTACTCCTAACTCTACATTGACGGTTTCTCCCAATCCGACACAGGACATTTTGCGTATCAATACAGATATACAAGAGCATACTGCTTATCAAATTTTCGATGTCCAAGGAAGACAGGTGCAACATGGTTGGTTGCAGCAGCCGGAGCTATCGGTACAAAAGTTACCTGCGAGCACTTACTTACTACAATTGACACAGAAAGACGGCATGAAGCAAACAGCTAAGTTTGTCGTGCTGCCAAAGTAATAGTAGGGAGGGATGATGGTTACATGATGGCGGCGTACGGTCTATTTTGAATGGCGAATGAGGCTTCTTTGTGTGATAATCTCAAAAAAGCGAAAGTTAGATACGACTTTTCCACGTTTCAGTCGTTATACACACCAAAATGATATAGTTGCTCATCTACACTATTTGAATACTATCAGATGAACGGCTACATATTTGTCATTCGCAATTTGTAATTAACTTTTCATGAAGTACCTACCTCTCATTCCCCTTACCTTATTTCTTTTGTTGGCTTGTGGTGGACCGAAAGAAACACTGACTTTCTCAGGCATCGAAGAGCGTATCATGGACACCTTGGTCGTGACTGCGCCTAGATTTGATGAAACCGAGGGAGAACTGATGGATGAGCTATCAGAAGAAAACTATACCTTACCAGCTTTTAATGAAAGTGCCCGCCGAGCCTTCGATCTATTGCACACCAAACTGGAAGTACGCTTTGACTGGGCAACGGAGCAAGTGATCGGGAAAGCAACGCTAAAATTGACACCTTACTTTTACGCAACAGATTCTATGGTGCTAGATGCCAAAGGCTTCGAGTTCAATCAAGTACGGGAGTTGGGAGCAAAAGCAGACTTGAAATACAACTACGATGAACAGCAAATCACACTTTATTTTGATCGGAAGCTAACGCGAAAAGATACCGTTGATATCTTTATCGACTATATAGCGACACCACGTGCAGCAGGTGGTAGTGCGGCTATCACTTCTGACAAAGGCTTATTTTTCATCAATCCGACAGGCGAAGAAGATAAACCGCAGCAAATCTGGACGCAAGGAGAAACGGAGCATAACTCACGCTGGTTTCCGACCATCGATAAACCCAACGAGCGTACCACTCAAGAGATATATATCACTGTTCAAGACAAATACAAAACGCTTTCCAACGGATTACTCATGTCTTCTACCGACAATGGCGATGGCACACGCACCGACTATTGGAAGATGGATCAGCCACACGCACCTTACTTATTTATGCTCACCGTAGGCGAATTTGCGGTAGTCAAAGATCGCTGGAATGAAATTCCTCTGGAGTATTATGTGGAAGAAGAGTATCGCGAATTGGCGAGACAGATTTTTCCGTATACGCCGGATATGTTGACGCTTTTTTCAGAAAAATTGGGGGTCAAATATCCTTGGCAAAAATATTCGCAAGTCGTTGTCCGTGACTATGTCTCTGGTGCTATGGAAAATACGACAGCCGTTATTTTTGGTGAATTTATGCAGGGCGATGCCTCCTTTTTGAAAGATAATTTGACCAATGAAAAAATTGTTGCTCACGAAATGTTCCACCACTGGTTTGGTGACTACGTGACTTGTGAGAGTTGGGCGAATTTAACGATGAACGAAGGATTCGCCAACTACAGTGAGTACCTCTGGTTAGAAGAAAAACATGGTCGCGACGAAGCCGATTATCACTTACTGGAAGAGATGCGTGGCTATCTAGGTCAAGGTGCGGTACATCCATTGATTTACTATGGTTATGCGGACAAAGAAGATATGTTTGATCAACATAGCTACAACAAAGGGGGTATGGTGCTACACAGTTTACGATCTTACATAGGTGATGAGGCTTTCTTCACTGCCCTCAATCTCTATTTGATGCGAAACGCCTATACGGCTGTGGAAGCGGACGAGCTAAGATTGGCAGTTGAGGATGTGACTGGAGAGGATATGATTTGGTTTTTCGATCAGTGGTATCACAAAGCTGGACATCCCATTCTGAATGTTAACTATGAATACAACCCGATCGATGGGCAAGCCATCGTCATGGTCGAACAGACCCAATCCGGTCGAGATGTACCTACTGTATTCCAGTTTCCGGTAGCGATTGATGTATATGTCGATGGCAAGAAGACGCGCCACAATGTCTGGGTGAAAGAACGGATACAGAACTTTGAGTTTGAGGTCAGTGGTGAGCCGGATCTGGTCAACTTCGATGCTCAGCGCACCCTTTTAGCAGAGATGGAAGACAATAAAACTGAATCCGCTTATCTATTTCAATACAAAAATGCGCCACTATTCATGGATCGCTACGAGGCGTTGCAAGGTTTAACAGCAAGCGAATCCAACGCACAAATCGAGCAATTGTACGTCGATGCGCTTAAAGATCCATTTTATGGTTTGCGTGCTTTTGCGCTATCGCAACTAGATATAGAAAGTAATCCAGAACAAGCAGCAGCAGTCAAAGCATTAATCCAAAACGATCCGAAAGCAGAAGTACGTTCTGCTGGACTAGACCGCTTGATTGCATTGGGTGATGATAGCTACAAAAGCTTATTCGAGGAGGTCGCCGAAAACGATGAAGCGCAAAGTGTACAGTCTACAGCACGCATCGGTTTGGCAGCGCTGTACGTTGCAGAAGGTGATACCAAAAATCTAAAATTCTTCGAGGATAGCTATGCCGATTTTGACTACTATGATGCGATCAATTTCTTTGACTTGTATGCAGAATTGGCAAGCCAAGGAGAATATGATGAGATGGTAGCCACCGCTAAAAAACTAAAACCCATCGCTATGGGTGATAGCTCATTGTGGAAGCGATTCGCCGCTACCAAAACGATCAATACGCTACATGGCGCTTTGGTGCAATTGACGGAAGAGACAGAAGGTGATGCTGCTCGTCAATTGATAGAAGCAGACGGAGAGCTGCTACAAATCCTATCTGACATCAAAGAAGCAGAAACTGACCCGCAGCTGAAGCAAGTCTACATACAGTTGCCGCAACCATAATGTATCTGTAGATGTATGAAGTACCCTATAGATAAATAGAAAAAGCCTCATGAAGTCAATTTCATGAGGCTTTTTCTATTCTAATCTTTACCGTCAGCCAGCCTTTCAATGAATATTCGACTCTTTTGCCCTTTGATGTATTTTTCGCGCTTTAAAGCATCTGTTTTCATTTCAAATGATTCAGTATGCACAACTTTCCAAGGCTGCTTGGTTGCCGTATAGCCTCGTCTAGCTCTGTTGTGCTTTTCTAATCGTTGTTCCACGTCTTTGGAGTTAGGGCAAACGTATCAAAAGTATGATAATCAATAGTTGTCGTATGGAGCAAGTGTGGAACACGTTTTACTTAGGTGGCGGATGGCGAAAGGGCAGGTTCGACGAAGGAGTTTGCCATTTCTAGACCTTTTGATTCGTTTTGGGGCAATGCCAAAATGAATAGCCCGTCGGCTTGAGACAAATACCATGCTCATGTCGCTGAAAAATTGAACCATTTGATAAATCAAAAAGCAAAAAGGAATTTGATGCGTTTGCCCTGCTTTGGAGTAACCAACGTAGTAGCTTCCATCTTTTTCGCGGCTCATAGGAGAATGTTGTGGAGATCAAGGAAATTCGATCAAGACCCTAGTACGAAAGGCTTGAAAATCTCTGTATCCAAAAGCCCTACGTTTCATCATTTTGATTTTATTATTGATTCCCTC
>JBCDHX010000096.1:0-21702 GCA_038749535.1 Bacteroidota bacterium | reverse complement strand
TTTTGAATGTTCGGGTCGCTTTGGTTAATTTTGACAACGGATTTCGATCCATGAGGAAAAGTGTTTTGTTGTTGTGGAAGACCACAAAAATAACTTTTCCTCTTCTTTTTTACCTCTATTTATTTTCCGTCGGGTAGAGTACTTTTTGCCAATATAAGTTATCGAAATGAATGGATAGAATATCAGATTGACCATCATTATCAATATCAGCAATCACTATTTCATGTAGATTAGAGGAGGAATTATCATTAATTTTGACTGCCTCAGCAAACTGTAAGTCTCCAAGATTTTTCATGAGTTTGTAGTCGCTCTGAGAGCGATAAACAAGATCGGGCAACTCGTCGCCATTTATATCTCCAATGGTCAAAGCACTAGCCTGATAAGAGTCTTCAATAATAAGTTGTTTTATAAATCTACCGTATCCATCATTTTCATATGCAACAACATCACCTCCAAATCGAACGACTATATCTATGTCCTCATCATTGTCTAAATCAGTAGTGAGTAATGGTATAAATCTTAACTATTTTTCCTTTTTTGAGCTGAAATCGTCTATAACTATGGGTTCTTCAAATACCCCATTACCTTGATTTTGATACCAAGCGAGTTTATTTTTCTCGTAATAAATGGAGAGTATGTCTGCTGTATCATCTTCATTCAAATTAACGACTTTTATTGACTTTCCGAGACTCACATCGCTAGTAATTTCTTTGAAAGAGGCAAACTCACCTTTTCCCGTATTCCTGTACCAACCTAATGTTCGCATACCTGCAACGACTATATCTTTTAGTCCATCTAGATCAATATCCTTCATACCCAAAGATTCAACACTTTGAATACCAATATCTTGACTGATGTTATCTACAGTTGAATATTGCGAATTTGACTCACTCAAATAGAGATATATCTTCTCCCGAGAAGTAATGAAATCCACTTGTACATCTCCATTTATGTCTTTCGGTATCCATTCCACAGTCAGCGGCAGATCCGCCAATGACTGGTATGGCAGAAATGTCCCTTTTCCTTCATTTTCATATATTCCCATCCCACTCACTTGATGCTCATACTCATACGATATACTAAGTATATCTATATCTCCGTCCTGATCGGCATCATATAATTTGTAGGTACAAGTTTTACATTTTCCATAAGATAAATCATCAGGCAGTTTAGTAGATCGAAATTTACCTTTTCCTTTATTTTCATACAAAAACACTTTATTATCTGATACCAGAAAAAGGTCAGGACGGCTATCTCCATTCACTTCTTCAGTTAATATTGTCCTTACTGTGGGTAAGCGATCTACCAGCTTTTTTGAGACTTGTTTATATATCCCATCTTGATGCTCATACCACGACAAATAGAACCGTCGGTCATCAATAATCCTGTCATAGCCCTTTGAAGAACTATCTTCTAGAGAAATCATATCTAGATCACCGTCTTCGTCTAAATCTATGAATACCTGCATGCTGCCATTAAGATCTATTCCGTCTACATCTGATCCTCTTGGAACACTCTCAGTAAGGTTTCCATTTCCATCATTCAAATACCATATTGGTGACTGCCAAATATCAATATCACCATCTTGATCTGCGTCAAGAAATTGAGTGGGTGCTATTCGGTGAAGTTGAGTGAATACCATAAGCTTCTGAAAAGCACCAAAATTCCCTTCTCCATTATTCTGAAACCATCCTAATTTATGCCCACGGTTAGATACCCGATCTAACTGAGTGACGACTATATCTTTTGCGCCATCGCCATTGATGTCTAGTACTTTCAGGCTGTGTAGTGTATTGATGTCTTCTTTGACTAGCTCTACCTGAAACTCGTTACCTCCAAGATTCTTGTACACGAAAAGTCGATTTGGAATAGTAGAAGTGAGTACCACTACATCGTCACCGTTTTTACCGTCTATGTCATCGACGACTAGTTCTTCTACATTGCCATCCCATGCGGCATCTAAAACGTGTTCGTCCCCAAATTGAGCAAATAGTAGAATTGGGGAAACTAGCGAAAATAGGAGGAAAATACTTTTCATATTGTTTTTAGTTTGAAGAGGTGAAAATACCATTTTAATATCTATTTGCTCCTTACATGAGATACTCCAGTAGTAATCTTATGCATCTTCTTACAGCTTAGAAGCGATTAAATCGCTTTTTCACTTCGAAGACTTTAGCTAATTGAAAATCCAATTTTCAATTAGAATGAATTTGCTGTTTCAAATTCCTGCCTGCATAAAGCACCGATGTTCAATATTCAGGAAGAAAATGAATGCTAATTTTTACCTATCACGTTATAAGCACTATCTTCAGCAGTAAAATTAAATGATATGAAAGTAAAAGTGAATATCCAGTATTTAGACTTGTTAAATTTGCTTCGGCAGTTGCCACTTCGAGAATTAGATCGCTTAAAACAAGATATTAGTTCTATCCGAAGAAATAGCTCTGTTCCACGGGTTCGGATTTCGAGTCTGAGAGGAAAAGTCACTAAGCAAAGTGAACGAGAAATAGATACTCAACTACTTAATTTACGCAACGAATGGAACGACACCTTTTCGTGTACTGCGCGCTAAATAGAAAAATAGTCGTACTGTAGAGAAAAGCTGAAAGCTTTTAACCATAAATAACCGCCGATAGCATCGGTGGTCAGCTCAACTCTTGAAACAACCGTGAGGCGGTTGAGCAACTCCCAACAACTTTCATTGATCTCAAAATAATCAGTTAGACCCTTGTCAGAGTCTTATTGATTTTGTATCCACCCCACATTCCATGTATGGTTATTCATAGTTCAATCATTTCACGATTTAAGCTACTTAGCAAATTAGTTAGCACGAACATTATCAAAGAACCTAATGTACTGCGCACTAAATAAATAAACGCTCAGGTTGTGGAAAAAAAGCTGAAAGCTTTCACCCATGAATAGCCATCGATGAAATCGGTGGTAAAAGAATGTCCATTGAACAACCGTGAAGCGGTTGAACAACTGTACAAGTATTTTCTACTCAATACACCAATTGATTTATACTCCATTTGACATTTAGTCTTCTCAGAATCTTTGGCTAATTAGGAATCCAATTCCCAATCAGCCAAAAAACCAACACCCACCTCCCCCACCTATTCATGTAGGAAAAACCCACCTCTTCCCACCTTAATTTTGCACAGACTTCCAGAATTAAAGCCCTACAAGCGGTAACTCCATCAACCAACCCAACACTCATTACAACATATATTCACACACCATGCAAACGACAACCATTCACCGACTCCTCCAGTGCCTTTTCTTCACCCTACTCAGCCTCTCTGTTTCTGCCCAAGACTACGGTATGGTCTTCGATGGCAACGATGACTACATCGAAGTTCAAAATGCGACGACTACGCCTCGCATGACCATCGAAGCCTGGATCAAACCCAACAGCTTCAACACCAATACTTACGGCAACATCATCGCACGCCACTTTCAAGGTAGCAACGGCTACATTTTCCAATGTGGCGCAAATGGACGACTCGCTTTTCGTGTTGGTGAAGGCAGCACAATTGTCGTGGTGGAAAAGGCAAATGCGCTGGTGACAGATCGTTGGCAGCATGTGGTAGGTGTCATTGGTGGGAAACTGATGCAGCTATACGTTGACGGCGAACTGGTCGCTACAACCACTACTAACGCAACTATCGCCAACCCATCCAGTCAACTTCGCATCGGAGACAATGCCAACCTCACCAATAGCTTCGATGGCGAAATCGGTGAGCTACGAATTTGGGGCGTGGCGCGACCGAGTTCGAGCATTCGAGACCAACGATTCTTGAATCTGAATGGAGATGAGAGCGGTTTACTTGCCTATTTTCCAATGGAAGATGAAGATAGCAGTTCGACGATTACAGACTTGACAGGCAATACAACAGCTACTAAATTCGGTAATGTCAAACGCAACACTGGCGCGTATTTGAGACAAATAGGTGTGCCCAATGATGCAACCATTGCACTCAATTATTTCTTGCCCTATGAAGGTTGTGTGGATGGCATAAATGCGCCAAATGGCGTGCGGACTTCCATCTATGAAGGTTTCAATCCTGATCCGCTGGAAGGTGATATGCCTATTTTTTCGGAAAGCTATTCAGCGGCAGGTCTGGCGAGTGGCGATCCTTTGACTGGCAATTTTGTAGTCGATGCCACTGACAATCAATCACTGCCGTACAGCTTGCTCTACTTCAAAGATGGTGAAACAACTGTAGCCAATATGGACTGCCACGACCTAGAAACCAGCGGACAAACGCTACCTTTTTTAGAACCTACCAATATTCAAATCGACGACAACTCCGCTAGAGGCATTCGGCTATCTTTTACGAATGAATCGACTCTGGCTGGCACAGTCGAAATTTACAGAAACACCCAACTCATCGAAACTACCAGCGATCTTTCGCCTGGTCAGCAAATCGAAATCGAAGACTTTTACATCGACAATGACACCACTGGTTTCCAAAATGGCGTCACCAATACCTACCGCGCTCGCTTCCTCCCAAAAGCAGAATTTACCGCTCAAGGCACAGGCGATTTTAGTGTTACTGCCATCGGTGATATGTGTGCAAAAGGTGGCTATACGACCGACGGCACCATTCATACCATCAGTGCAGGCGGACGTGATATTCAAAATCAGTCAGACGAGTTTCGGTTTGTACACAAGCAACTGACTGGCGACTTTGATGTACAAGTCAAACTCACTGATGTTATAGAAACCAATTTCAACGTAAAAGCAGGCTTGGTGGTCAAGCCAGATTTGGCAGCCAATGGCATCCGACTGTCAATGCTTGGTAATCTGAAAAGAATTGTCTCCCAAATTCGCTCCACCAAAAATGGAACAACCAGTGCCACTGCTAACAACAATGTGCCTGGCATTAAATACCTCCGCATTCAGCGCATCGGCGATACCTTCACCCACTTTTATCGCTCAGAAAACGGCAGTTGGCAGCAAGTCCAACAATATACCATCGCTTTGCCAGATCAGCTTTTTGTCGGTATGGCGGTCAGTTCTGTCAACGACTGCGTAGCCACCACCGCGACCTTCGAGGAAGTCAACATCAACGGTGGCAGCGGTACATTGGATGGTAGCTTTTCTTATATCTTAGGGCAAGCAAGCACCTTTCCTTTTGCGGTGACCGCGACCGACAATTTACCAGATCGCGTCAAAATTGATTGGACAAATGTAGGCAACAACAGCGAAATCGCTTACATCAATATTCAGCGACAAACGCCTACCATTCCGACGGCAACTTTAGAAACTTTGGAAGCGACAGATACTTCTTTCGTCGATCTTGCGCCTATTCGTGGTGTGGCTTCTACTTATGAAGTTCGCCTCTTCAATGAAGAAGGAACATTGCTGACGGCTGCCCGAGACGATGGTTTTGCGGTCGCTAATGGAGTCATCAAAGGAAGAGTGGTAACCGAAGAAGGCAATTTCCCTATCGAAGGCGTCACCGTCACCGCTACGGCACTCGATTCTGTCATCGTGCCACCTTCCAACGGTAGCGCGATTACCAATAGTTTGGGTGAGTTTATGATCTCGGATTTGGTGTATGGTGCAATGGATAGTTTTGTCCTGGAAGCAGTACTTCAAGATCACGAATTTTTCAATTTGGACAGCGTATTTTTGACCATCAATACGCCTGTCGTGGACGATATTTTGATATTGGGAAGAGATACGTTGTTGCCTTCGACGACCGACATGAATGGCATTGAGATCAATACCTTTACAGCTCAGGCTTTGAGCGATCAAGATGCCGTTCAGCTCGATTGGCAAGTCAATTTGACCGATGCCAATAAACGACCATTGATTATAGAAATCAGTCGAGGTGAAGACATTTTATCCATTTCAGAAGAGACCACAGGCACGACTTTCAGCGGTAGCTTTACCGATCTGACAGGTGCGCCCAATCGTCGATACGACTACAAAATTAGAGCCTATCATCAAGGCAACAACAACATTTCGGTACGCGAACAAACTATTGGTTTGCGCTTTCCAGCAGTCGCTTCTTTGCCAGCTACGGTTTTCACCGCTTCCACTAGCACAGATGGATTCGTAGAACTCGATTGGTCGCATACGTCTAGTAATCACGATGGTTTTCAGTTGTTTAGAAATGAAGCATTGATCGCCGAACTGCCTAAAACGGCTGATTTTTATGAAGATTTCGAGGGTGAACCCGGCGCAAATCTAACTTATAAAATCGTCGCTTTCCGACAAGTCGATAACCTAACGATCGCCTCCGAACAAGCTCGTTTTTCCAATACAATTACTTTTCCTGCCTTGCCATCGCCCATCAATGTACAAGCCACCATCTTCACAGCTGCAGGGCAAGTCGAAGTAGAATGGTCGCGTCCTGCTGTTTTGGATGACACTTATAACTACAACGGATTTCGTTTGTATCGCATCGAAAATAGCGAGCGAAAACTGCTGACCATCGTTTACAAAAACGGAGAAACCGACTTTAGTTTTTTGGACACCGAAGGCATACAGCAAGAAACATACACTTATGAAGTCACTTCTTTCAATAGCGTGGGCGCGACCGACTTTTTTGAGTCTGATGCAGCCGTAAGTAATTCGGTCAGCTACCCGACTTTGAAAACGCCCACGCTCTTTTCCAATAGTAGCTATGTCGGTGTCTTTCCAAACTTACCTTATCGGACGACCATTTCTATCGCGGCGATTGCTTACAACAATGTCGAAAACTATGATGGTTTCCAGCTAGATCGAGATACGAGTTCGACCAATTCGCCAGAGTGGAAAGCCATAGACGATCTACCGACTTACTACAACCAAATTGTCAATTTCTACGACTATCCGAATCCCAACGAAACCAATAACAATAGCGTCAAATATCGCCTGCGTGCTTATAAAACCATCGACGGCGTCCGCTACTATTCTGATCCCAATCTTCAGAATGTAACGCTCACTTTCGACGCGAACCAAACCAATGTACCGCTCAACTTCACTGCCAGCAAAGATGTACCAGATCATATCCGACTGAATTGGGACTATACAGACGCAGTAGCTTCTGAATTTGAGATCTTTAGGGATGATGCGCTAATTGCAACTTTGCCTGTAGGTACACGATCCTACTACGATTACGATGCTCTAAACAATGGGCAGTTTGTGGACTATCAAATCCGAGCCAAGGAAGATGATGGTAATACCATTAAATTTTCCAGAAAAACAGGGGACAACGGACGTCGAAATGATCCATTTAGCATCTTCGGGCAAGTGCGTCATCCTGCAACGGGCATCGGTATTCCGAATGTGTTGATACGATACAAAGCAGGTTCGGTTCAGTTTGTGCAAGCAGCGATCACGGACGCTAGCGGCTTCTACTATTTGGATGATATTTATCCGAAAGTAGCAGGTGATGTCATTGAAATTAAAGCCATCGCACCCAATAATGACCTCACTTTTGATGAGGCAACGGTTACTTTGACCCAAGCACTCAGCTACCGAGTTGATTTTACTGAAACCAACGAGCCTGCATTGACACCACAAGATGCAGCCATTGCTTCTCTCATTACTATTGAAGGCGCACCTGATCCTATCAGTTTACATTCCATCATCAGCTTTCAAGTCGATTCTGACAATTATGAAGGCATAGAAGTGACGCGTGGCTTGGATAAAGTCAAAGACATCCTAAAAGGCGAACCTCTCGTCTATGTCGATACGGCAAGTACGCCTGGCGTGCAGCAGACCTACATTTTGCGTCCTTACAAGACCGAAAACGGCAACCGCATCTATTCAGAAACAGAATTTTATAGATATGTGACGCCTTTTCCGAGTGTCGCGCCAGTGGTCGGTTTGACAGCAGAAGTGCTCACGACTCAAGATGTGGTAGCCGTAAAATGGAGTCATCCTTTTGCGACCCACACCTCTTACAAAGTCTTTAGAAGTGAGGAAGAAATTGGGACAATTGCAGTCGGTGAGCGCACAGAATTTGTAGACGAGACGGGTATTCCTGGGCAGACATACATTTATAAAGTCGTAGCGATACAAACGAACGGCAGTAGTAATTTTGTGTCTGAACCGCGTGAAGCTACAGCTACCTATCCTGAAGTGGCGACCATTTTCAATCTTGAATTTCAGCCCGATCCTTTCCTCAACGGGATTGTCATCACCGCCGAAACCAATTCTGACCTTACCACAGCCTTTGATCTATTCAGAAATGATGTTTTTGTGCGGCGTGTTCCTCGCTCCCAAGGTCAAGCTTTTTCCTTTTTGGATGTTTTGGGAACGCCTGATGGTCAAGATACTTACAGCATTGTCGCATTGCTAGAAAAAGACGGCATTCAGTATGCGTCTGAGCCTATTTCAGCCACGACTACTTTTCCAATCCTCTTCACGCCTGCGAGCTTTCAAACGACCGAACAAACCACAACCATCCAGCTCGACTTTAGTTATCCATTTTATGCGGATGGCTTAGATTACGGCGACGGTATTGTACCTGCTGACATCATCGACGGCTTTTACATCTACAGAAAAACCGCAAGTGGCAATTTCAATAATAGCGATCGCATTGCTACTTTGCCCAATGATGCCACAGAAGGAGATTTTGGTGGACTGACACCTTTTATGTTCGATGATAAAACTGGCGTTCCGAATACCAACTATCGCTACGGTGTACAAGCATTTACGCTTAGAAATGGTGTAACTTATGTCTCTCCAATTGCGACTATTACGAGTGAAGCCGCTGACGTTTTATATCCGCCAGTTGCCGATCCTCAAAACGTCCAAGCGAGCAAAGGAGACTTCTTCAATAAAGTAGAAGTGAGCTGGTCTTTTGTAGCAAATGCGATTATTGATTCTGTGGAAGTGGCTATTTTAGAATTTGGGACAACTAATGTCAGAAGCACCATTGTCCTACCTGGCATCTCTAGAACCTTTACCCACAGTATTCCTGAGCCCAACAGTCCTGACAATCTCAACACCTATCGCATCACCGCCCTTCGATATAATAATGGCAACATTTATCGCTCTTTGTCTGAGGACGACTTCGGTTTTACAAGTGGTCAAAACGTTCCTACAAAAAATACTTTTGATGGTGGTAGTTTATCCAATTTAGGCTATTCAGTAGCCGTGGATGACGATTGGATGGTGGTCGGTGATCCTTTCAAACGGATAGTCGCCGTCTATCGCTTAAATTGTAGCGATCCTTCAACTTCGCCTTGGCAATTGTTTCAGACATTGGAAGGATTGGGTCCAAATAAAGACTTTCCTGATAGACTGGGGACGAGCGTTGCAATTTACAAAGAAAGCAATACAGAAATCACGATTGCTTCGGGCTCTTCTATTGATAATGTAGTGTTGATCTGGAAATGGAATACGACCGTTCAGCGATTTGTATTGGATGGCGAACTGGCGGTCACTAAACTCGTCAACTTTTCAGGACCGAATGCAGATACTCGCGTCGATACGGACAATCCCGCTTCCTACTGCAAGAAGGTCGGCGAATTGGGGATTTCCTTGTCGCTCTACGAGAATAAACTGATTGTAGGCGCAGCGCATGGCACAGGTTTGGGAACCTCTTGTGGGTACGGAGGTGCCTATCGTATCTATGAAGATAACAACGACACTTGGAGCATTACGCATGAAGAAGAATTAGACAATCTTTCTAGTTTTAGAGATCGGTTTGGGCATTCTGTCGATTGGTACGGCGATTTCTTTGTCGTGTCTGCAACTAAAAGAGGTATTCCCAACAAAGGCGGTGTTTACGTTTATAAGTATGACGACTCCAACAATAGCGCAGCCATGCAATTTTCGATCAGCACCAGAGACAATTCCCCTTCCAATCTCAATGTCGATAACAATGCGCGCTACGGCTGGAAAGTGAGTTTGTCCAGCGATCATTTAGCTGTTTTAGCCCCTTTGAATAGTAATAAAGCGTTTTTATACAAACTCAACACTTCCAGTAATCCCATTACTTTTAGCGGTGCCCCGATTCAGTTTCTGAGTGGTAATGGTGGCGCACAAGGATTCTACAGTGACAATATTTTCGATCTAGATTTAGGAGAACGCTATTTGAGTTTGTCCATCCCCGATCAAGATCAATACATTTTACTCGAAAAACAATCTAATGGTACTTGGAACGAAATTGTAGATCGAGCGACTATAGTTAGCTCTATTAGACAAGAAGGTAGAGCGACTGCTGTAAATGATCACTTTGCTTTCTTCGGTACACCTGATAATTTGTTGCCTTGGGCTTCTTTTAACGATTACATTCCAACCACAGTTGGTGGAAGTTATAATGGACAATTTACCACCATTTTACCGCAAGGCTTCCCGACCATAAGCGTCACCGCAGAAGATCAACAAACGGACGATCAGATTAACATCAGTTGGGACACCAATCCGTTCAGTGCTGCGGATCGTTTGAATATCTATCGTGATGGTGCTTTGATTGCTAGTAACGTCAATGCACAAGACGGCACTTACACCGATGATATCATCAATGGCGCAGTAGCAGGGCAAGACCACTTCTATGAAATCCAAGCAACCACTGCCGAAAATGGTCAATGCATATTGCCTCAAGGCGACAACGGTTCTATTTTGCCCAATGGTACGATTAAAGGAAAAGTCATTGTCGATGGTTCTGCTTTAGGAAATAGTCAGGGAGAAGTAGGTGTGTCTAATGTGACCCTCCAATTGACAGGAACGTTGGCAGATGGTGGCGTGGTACTGATGAGTACAACTTCCGAATTAGATGGTAGTTTTGTTTTTGAAAATCTACCTTATGATGTTAATGGAACGACTTATGAAATCACGCCGAGCTTGATGGGACACCGCTTTGACAGCACTTTCTATCAAGCCGTTTTGTCTGCCAGTACTATTCGGTCTGACGATGTGACGATATTAGATACTTCTGCCTATTTCGTGCAAGGGCAAGTCAAAATTGCCAACTCGGACTGTGGCTTAGAAGATTTGGTCGTCGAATTGCAATTCAAAGAAAACGAAGGAGATGCTAACCTCGGCAATGTCGTTCAAGGCATCACCAATGCGCAAGGTCGTTACGCCATTCCTTACGATCCATACAGTTCTATTGATGCCAATGGCGTTGCGGTTTATTTGAATGATGTGCAGACTATTGATCCCAATAGTACGCAAAATCAAGACGCAGCGCGACAGCTTTACGACTTCACAGCTTTGCAAGACACCTTTATTGTTACACGAGGAAATGGTAACCTCAATATCATCAGCGAAGTCAATTTTGAAGATCAATTGACCTATACCATTCCGCTCAGTGTCAAAACGGCTTGTGGCGATGCCATTCCTGGCAACAATCGCTTCATGCTAGAAATCGTCTCTTTAGATGACAATTGCTATCGACGAGAAGTGACGACAAACACGAATGGCGAAGTCATGGTCAATGTACCTGCCATTGACTTTGGTGTCCGCATCGTGGGCGTAGATGGAACAGCTATGGGCGATGCCAACGCAGCCATTGAGTATTTCAATTTGCGTCCAGCACGCTATTTACTGGGACAACTCCATCAAGCTGCCGATGGCGAATTGCTCACCGATCTCGACCCGATTTTGATGACCTTCCACAATCGTGCGACCATCTCTTTTAATGAAGCTGTATTTCCGTCTAGTTGCTCCGAACTGGGTGCGCCTGTCATAGAAGAAGGTGATCGTTTTATCGTTCGTTTTGCAGCGAAAGAGCTATTCGGCACACAAGATTGTGATGTTCAAGAAGGCTATTTGGTCATCTTGAATGCAGCGAGTGGAACATTAGATACCGTACAGTTGGCGGACAATGGTCAGCGTTTTCTGCCTTATGCCTTCACTGCCAATAACATTAACCCAATTGCGCCTTACCGTTTGGGCATCAATGTGCGCTACTTTGATAACAGCGATTATTTGCAAGGCGAACGAACGATTCCAATTATTGTGATTGGTTCTTCGGTGCTGCCTGGTTCTGCATTGATTATCGAGCCGAGTGCAGATGAAGCTGGGCAGATTAAATTGCCACTTTTTGTGCTGCGTGATCCACCAGGAGATAGAAGCTATAGTCAAATCTCTTCTGGCACAAAGTTTTCAACTAGCCTGACACGTGCCAAAAATAGAGATAGAAATGGTGGATTCACGACACGTACCAAACTCGCTTTTCTCGGTGCAGGCTTCTATGCTGATGGCGATGTCGGTGGCGGCGCAACTAGAAAAAATGCGAATACCGTTAGCTTTTCGACCACCGTCAATAGTACAATTCGGACGAGCAACAGCAACGGCGATGTCGGTCGAGAAGCAGATATTATTGTCGGTTTGGGAGCAGGTGTGCGCTATGGTTTGACGCAGCAGTTGGACTACGATCCTGCGACTTGCGAAATTACTAGCTTTACCAGTCTAGGTTTTGCACCTGGTAAAGTAGAAACGACCTTCAATTTTTCTATTCGCGCCATCGAAAGAAGAATTAAAAATTATCGCCGTGATAGTTTGTTAATTCGTCAAGGTATTCCATTGTACACAGATGAAGATGGCAGTCCACTAGATGAAGAAGAGTCTTTAGCCAAAGTGAGCGCGCTCATTCAAGGTTGGGAAGATATGATTCGCTATCACGATCTAGAAACTTTGCCCTATTACAGCCTATGTACTAATTCGCAAGATCAAGAAAACATCAGGGCTGAGGCTCAGGTAGAAATAGACAAATGGAGAAACGCTTTTTGCGATTGTATTGGAAATGGTATCGATGAAACATTTGTGTTGGACAATGATATTAATTGGGAATCTAATAATCTAATTGAAAAATACAATACGACGATTGCTGCCGTTGAGTTGCTAAAATATTTTGTTCAGATAAAAGATAAAACATTGGACGATGAGTTGACTACACTAGGAGTTACCCTTGATGAACTTGAATTTTCGGAGAGCAAACTGAACAGTTCACCTGATTTCAAAACAGCTTATGAAAATGCTTTTGGGGCATCCATCGAGGCACGTTCTTTGGAAGATGGTTCGGAGGCGGTCTCCATCAAAACAACACAGACGAGCACAAGTAGTGTTTCCAATACGACTTATTCTTTATTCAGCTTAGCAACTGGTATTTATACCAATGTTGATGCGTCTGCAGGTAGTTTTATTACGTCTTCTGTTAATAAAGGAGAATCGAAAATTGGTTTCTTCTCCAAAAGAAAAGTATCTTGGCAGACTTCTAAAAAAGAATCCCTCACCAATACCACCGACATCAAATACGTCCTAGCTGACAACGACAATGGAGACGAAGTAAATGTTTTAGTCATCAAAGGCGCGTCTCAAAATCATACGCCATTGTTTTGGAATTTGGGGGGCAAATCGAGCTGTCCGCCAGAAGAAGCCTTGATTCCAGGTCAAGATCAAGACCCGATACAGCGCGATAATTTTACCATCGGTGGCATGGCGAACAATGCTTTCTTCCCAGGTATTGTGCCACCTCAGTACGACATCAATGGTAATTCTGCTAGCTTCACGATTCAGGTCAGCAACAATAACGCTGATGAGGATCGAGACATAGTGATTTCTCTGGATGTAACAACTAATACTTACAGTGCGACGATAGAAGCCAATGGTAGTAATCTGAATAACGGTCCTTTACGTGATTTAACCGTACCGAAATCGGGGTCTATCCTAGTTAATGTAATCATCACGCGTAATCCAACGCAATCATTCTATAATTTGGATGATATAAAGCTGGTAATTGAAGCGGATTGCAGTGGAGGTGGAGATAAAGAAGCCTTGTTTCTTACCGCTCGCTTCCGCAGTCCTTGTACGACTGTTTCTGTGACCAGTCCTGAAAATGGATTTGTAGTGAGAAGAGAGGATGAAAATACAGCCGCTCAAGAAGAGCAAGTCTTGATTCGATTGAGAGACTACGACTCTGACAACGTTAATTTGGAGCGTATCGAACTAGAATATCGTCGACAAGGGACAACCACTTTCCAGCCGATCACCAGCATTTCAAAAGCCACACTACAAGCCAACGACGCTAATTTAGCCTTGATTTTGACACCTTTCTATGATTACGTTTGGGACATAACAGGACAATATAGTGCATTGCCAGATGGCGAATATGAGATCAGAGCAAGAGCGATTTGTTCGGGCGCAGAAGGCATTACGTCCAATGTGATTCGAGGTGAATTGAGACGGTCGGCACTCGATATTGTGGGTAGTCCAGAGCCTGCAGATGGTTTATTTACGCTTGGCGATGAGATTTCGGCAACTTATGCCCAAGACGTCGATTGCGCACTGCTACAAGCCAATTTAGACAACTTAGAACTCTTCGATCTGACTGACAATCAAGTCACTACCAACTACGATGTCATTTGTCAATACGGCAAAGTGCAGTTCATTTTACAGCAACCAGAACTATACGACAATCACTTGCTACGGGCCACTTATCGTGATGTTCAGACCTTAGCTGGCAACGTCGCAGAAGATGTGATTTGGACTTTTAGAGTGGTCACTTCGCCTGTGGATTGGTTCAGTACAGAGCAATTGGTCGTCAATCTATTTGAGGATGAAATCGAGACGAAAGCGGTCTCCCTTTTGAATACGACACTACCAAACGTCAGTGTCTCAGGATTGTCCATCACAGCAGTCAATACGAATGGTACAACTGCCACGAATTGGGTAACTTTTGATGTCAATTCACCGTTTTCATTGCCTGTAGGTGGTCAATTGATCGGCTTGACTTTCGATGGTAGTGTTGGTATGGGTAGTTATAACGCACAAGTTGAAGTGAGCGGCGCGACTTTGAGTCGGACAGCTATTTTGCCAGTGCGCTTAAATGTCTTCCGCCGTCCACCACCGAATTTAGTGCCGACAGGACTGACAGAAAGCATGACCATTCGCGCCAATTGGAAGCTCGATGCAGCCAATACGCAACTCAGCACAGACACCCTGGATCAAATTCATATCTATATCAATGACGAAATGCGCGCTTACAGTAGCATCCAAAATTTGGAAGGCAATTTCTTCGCGGACTTGAATATCGTGGGCGAACTTGCAGACGTTGGCGAAGCATTGGAGTTTGCGGTCTGGGATGCGAGTGCTGGACAATATTTTGAGGCGATGTACGAGTTTGGCAGTATTGTTTTCGAGCAAAATGCGATCTATGGTACAACCGTTGCGCCTACCGTCTTACTGACTGATGGCACGATCCGTGACATTCCAGTCGGTAACTGCGAACCAACTCTGACACTGAACAGTCCAATCAATACCAACAACACCTTCCAAGCTGCTCAAACCATCACCTCCACTGCCACCATCGGCAACACGAATCCGAATATCTCGGTGACCTATTTGGCAGGCAACAGCATCACGCTACGACCAGGATTTCATGCACAAGCAGGTGTGACGTTCAGCGCAATTATTGATGTGTGTGAGGAGAGTATCGAAACCAACGAGGAGGTGGAAGAACGCACCGAAACAGAGTTAAAACAGATCAGTTCAGCACTCAAAACGCAACCCAATCCTTTCCAATCTTCACTAGACATCGCTTACTTCTTAGCGGAATCAGGAGAAGTAGAAGTGACGATCATCGACCAAATGGGACGAGCAGTTCAGCGCATCGTGCAGACGCAGCAAGGAGCAGGTTGGCATTATTTGACGTATGACGCTACGGATTTGGTGAGTGGTTTGTATTTTGTGCAATTGCGGACGGAGAAAGAGATGGTGACGAATAGATTAGTGAAAGTGGAGTGATTTTTTGGAAACCTGTCTGGCTGTTGTTTGCGTCAGGCAGGCACTTAAGAGCACATAAGAATATTTAAAAGGGCAGTGACTAATATAATTTTGAGCAACGAGCGAGTTTGACCTATTTCTTTTAGTGGAAAAAGTATTCAAAATCTGTTAAAAACAGATCGTTGTATGAGCCAAATTGAAGTCTATCGTAGAGAGTAGTAAATCAGTAACTACTGAATAGTGCTTGAAGATAGATCTTCAGGGCGAGTTTCGAGATGTTTAGGATTTTGGATGCTTTTGGAGCGTTAAGAAAGAAATCCAGTCTTGACTTTTTTGCTTCGTTTTTGTGTCAAGACAAAAATGAAGACGCTTACTTTGAAACGTATAATATCTTCCTTATGCCCAACATCAAACTAGCCATCATCGAAGACAACCACAACATCCGCACCTTCATCGCGGACTACTTCACAGCAGCGAAGGACATTGACTTTGTATTTGCGCTAGAAAGCATAGAAGACTATTTTGCGGGCAACTATCAAGACAAGCAAGTGGACGTCTTGCTACTCGACATCAATCTACCCGGGATGTCGGGCTTGGAAGGCATCGCAAAAATCAAGCAATACCTCCCGAATCTCGATATTCTGATGTTCACGATCTATGACGATGCTGACCGCATTTTTAAGGCGTTGTGTGCTGGCGCAAGTGGCTATTTACTGAAATCGACGCCCATCCCAAAGATCAAAAACGCCATCGTAGAAGTGCATCGCGGCGGTGCGCCTATGTCGCCGTCCATCGCCAAGCGCGTCGTTCAGTACTTCCAGCCCAATCCCAAAAACAAAACTGCTCTCACTGCCCGCGAAGAACAAATCGTGAATGCCATGGTCGATGGTCTGAGCTACAAAATGATTGCCGATAAATTGATGATTTCCATCAATACGGTGTCCTACCACATCAAAAATATTTACAAAAAGCTGGAAGTCAATTCCAAAGCAGAGGTGATTGCCTTATCTTTGAAGAAGAAACTGTGAGAACGTGTGAAAACATATAGAACGCAAAGCGTTGATTATTAAACACATAGAAACATAGGTCACATAGTGTTTTTAAGAAAAATATCTCTCTATGTGTTCTTATGTGCCCTATGTGTTTAAGAAATACACGTCCTCCTCTCTATTTTTCAAATGAAACCAACCACATACCACTTTAGCATCCCATTTTGGATAACACTTTTGCTTTCGTGCTATAGTGTGCTGAAAGTTGTTGCTCAGTCCACAGGCGGCATCGAAGTTATGCCAGTCCACCAAGGTTTATCCAATCCATTCATCCAGACTTTTCAAGAAGACAAAACAGGCATGATATGGATGGGCACGGCTCAAGGACTCAACCGCTTCGATGGACAACGCTATATTCATTACAACGACGCCCCCAATAATCCCAACCGCATTCCAGCTTCCTTCATTCACACCATCATTCCACTTACTAAGGACAGCTTGCTCATTTTCGCCAAACAAGAGCTTTTTTTGCTGCATACCACCACGAATGAAGTCACCGATTTACTCACCAACAGCACAACACTAAAAGGACATAAAGTCAATGACATTTTTCAAGCACCTGACGACTGTGTTTGGGTATTAACATATCAGAATAGCAGCCGATATTTGAGTTATTGGACGCCACCAAATGAGTGGACAGTGGTTGATTCGATGGCGGACGTATTGATTCGATGGTCGCAAGTGCGAGTAGAAGCATCTGGCGAATTGTGGTGGATAGAACCCGATGGGCGATTGCGCTGCTATGATGCGGATAAACGGATGGATCGGGAGCGTAACTTTAGTGCCCATTTTTTACCAGTGAGTAACCGTCGATTCGGTAAAATGCTCGTGGATGACATCAGAAAAGGGGTTTGGTTGCTCACCTACCAACAACCCGATCATGGGCAACTTGCTTTCTATAATCCCGATTTGGACAGCCTTCTATACTTTGAACAACCTCTTCCTTTCTTTCCAAATTCTGCTTATCAAGACCATTTAGGCAATTGTTGGTTTTATAGAAATGCGGCTAGAGGACTTTTTAAATTGACGCCCGAAAACGAGATCATCGACTACTCAGAACGGCTGCTGAATACCTCTCCTTACAACCGCATCATCTCGATGTACGAAGACGAGCATCAGTTGATGTGGGTGGCGACTGACCAATGTATATTTCGATTTTCTAATCAAAAAAGCCCATTTCAACAGCTCTTTACTGATCTTGCTTTTCGACCGACCTCTATCTTTGAACAATCGGGCAAAATCATCGCTCAATCATACGCACAAAACTATCTGCTACAATACAATGAAACTACCCAACAAACCACAAAAACCTACCTTTCTACCGACGCCGATAAACCCTATCGAAGACCGATAGCTGGCAGAGAATTCGTGCAACAAGACAGTTTGGCTTGGGGAGTTGTCGGTCCGTTCTCGGGAGCAGAAAAAGGAGGTATGGCAAGCATTGATTTGGTCCATCAACGACTGACCATTGATAGTCAGGTGACGCCAGAATATATGGGCACGGAATATGTGGTCGCTATGGTCGCTAAAGACGGAACGATCATCTATTGTTGGGCACCAAAAGATATTTTTCGATATGATCCTACTCGGAAAGCAGTGGAGCGGCTGCTACCAAAAGGTACGATCAGTTCTAGCTTCACACATAGCAAATGCTTAGCAGAAAGCAAAGATGGGACAATTTGGTTGGGCACATTTCGAAATGGTTTGCTGCGCATTCGTCCGCACGAGAAAATAGAAAAGCACTACACCAGTCGCTCCACACCTGCCATCAGCAATGACTACGTCAATGATGTGTATGAAGAACCAAGTGGCGAAGTACTTTGGGCAGTGACGTATTACGGTTTGAATCGAATAGATCTGGTAACTGATTCGGTCGAAGTGTTTACTACTGAGCAAGGATTGTCTTCTAATTTGATCTACAATATTTTGCCCTATGGCGATCATCATTTAGTGCTTAGTACGGACTTTGGACTGTCTATTTTCGACAAGCGAACGCAGTCGTTTTACAACTACTATGCTGGCGATGGACTGAGTAGCAACCACTTTGTTCTTGGTACGCCACTCATCAGTGAAGCAGGTAAATATTATTTTCCAACTCAAAATGGCATCACTGCCTTTTTTCCCGAAGAGCTGCTACAGCAAGATGTCAATATTCCTTTTCGGCTTTCTCGATTTGCTTATTATGATGAAAAAAGTCGAGAAGTGATTGAGAAAGAGATCGAACTGGGTGGTATCTATGAATTTACTTTGCCACCGCGTACCGAGTATTTTCAGGCAGAGTTTGCCTTGTTAAGTTATCATTTTTCGGATCAAAATCGCTACAAATCTCGCTTGGAAGGCGCGGAAACCGATTGGCGACAACTCAACAACAATGGCTACGTCCGCTACAATCAACTTTCGGCTGGCGACTACACGCTCCGCATCCAAGCCGCCAACGCCAACGGACACTGGAATGCCAAAGAATTGCAGCTCAAAATTCATGTAGAGCAAGTGTTTTACAAAACCTGGTGGTTTATTCTGTTGTGCGTCCTGACGGGGATAGCGATTGTGGTGACGGCACTTCAGTTTTGGGTGCGACAAAAGCTAAAAGTTGTCCAAATTCGCTCTCAAATTTCTAGTGATCTGCACGATGAAATTGGGACATCGCTCGCTCACCTCTCCATGGTTATGAATGCCGTAGAAGTCAATGCTGATTCCACTTCTCAGACGTATTTTCAGAAAAGTACGCTCATCGTGCAATCCGTCATTTCCAAAATCAGGGATGTCGTTTGGGCGATTGATGCACAGAACGATGAGTCCATTCATTTGATCGACCGTATGGAAGATTTTGCCTATGATATGTTGACAGCGAGAGATATTCAGTACACTTTTCAGCACAATTTGCCGAAAAACTTATTGCTACGACCGCTCTTGCGTCAAAATTGCTATTTGATTTACAAAGAAGCAATCACGAACATCATTCGCCATTCCAATGCCACACAGGTCAATATCTCATTGACAAAACAGAAAAATCAGTTGGCTTTGTCTGTGCAAGACAATGGAAAACAGAATATCACTTCTCCTAAGTCTAGCGGCAGTGGGCTCAAAAATATGCAGTTGCGGGCGGAGCGGATTCGAGGGACAGTAGCCAGCCACCATACTGAAAATGGCTTTGAGGTCTGCCTGATTGTATCTGTCTAACAGTCATTCAAAGCATAATGATTCATCGGCTTAAAACGTCAGCAATATACAGTTTACAGTGAAGCAAATCCGATATCCTACTACTCCTCCACTGACTTAGGTGACAATCTTCTTTGCAACTCTTCAAGCGGCACACCTTTCGTCTCCGGCATCAAAAACAACACAAATAACAACTGTAAAACCATCATCCCGGCGAAAAAAGAAAAAATACTCACCTGCGAAAAAGCGGCTAAGACACTTGGCGTGACCAAAGTAATCAGCCAAGCAAACACCCAGTGGACGCTTGACCCAAATGACATTCCGTAATCGCGTACTTTATTGGGAAATATTTCGGAAATAAAGACCCAAATCACCGCACCTTGCCCAATGGCATGACTCGCAATGAACGCACAGACAAAAGACACAAAAAGCGTTCCTTCTATCCCTGCCGAAAACGCATACGCCACCGCCGAGAGCGAAGCAATGTAACCAATAGAGCCAATGAACATCAATGTTTTACGTCCCAAACGATCAATTAAATACATCCCAAAAAAGGTAAAGACCAAATTAACAATACCAATAGGAATGGAGGCACCCAGTGTACTATCTGCCGCAATACCTGCACTTTCAAAAATACGCGGCGCATAGTAGAGGACAAAGTTGATACCAGACAGTTGATTGAACATCGCCAATAGAAAAGCGAGTAAGATCGGTAAGTTGTACTTGCCAGAAAAGAAACCCGTCGAGCGACTTTTGACCAAACTTTTCTTGATCTCTGCCATACTTTCTTGAATATTTTGAACGCTCGGATTGATGGTTTGTAAGATGCTTTTGGCTTTGGCTTCGTTTGCTGCACCTCCTTTCATCAACAACCATCTTGGACTATTTGGTACGCCCATCACCATCACCGTATATACAATAGCCGGCAGTGCTTCTATGCCCAACATATACCGCCAAGCACTCTCTTCGATTAGTTGCCCGATCAGGTAATTGGAAAAGAAAGCGACTAGAATACCAAACACCAGATTGAACTGATACAAAATCCCTAAACGACCGCGATTGTCGGCAGGCGCGATCTCGGAAATATAGATCGGTGCTGCCACAGAACTCGCGCCCACGCCCAGCCCACCAATGAATCGAAAAACCGAAAACGTGTACGGATCTTGCGCCAAACCCGATCCCAATGCAGAAACGGTATACAACACCCCGATCCAAAATAGTGTCTTTTTTCGCCCCAATTTATCGCAAGGGATACCTCCTAGGAGCGCACCAATGACCGTTCCCAAAAGTGCAGTAGAAATAATAAAGCCATGAAATTCATTGGAGGTATTCCACAGTTTTTGAATGGGCTGATCGGCACCTGAAATGACAATGGTATCAAAACCAAAAAGGAATCCGGCAAGGGCGACGGTGATCGACCAATAGAGTAGTTTGTTGTTCATCGTTTTGTCGTTAATGAGTTCAATAATAAATCGACCTCTCGGATGTTTGGATTTATTTTTTGGCTTCACTACTACGTACGCTCCACCAATAAAACAAATTCAAACACGTCAATTTAGTTATTTCACAGCTATGAGTTCAATAATACATCGACCTTCATTATTCGCTGCTATAAATTTGGTAGATTGTTGGGTAAACTTAGTGGAAATTTGGGAATAGCGGAGGAAATCTATCATTTACTAGGGCAAACGCATCAAAAGTATGATAAGTAATAGTTGTCGTATGGAGCAAGTGTGGAACACGTTTTACTTAGGTGGCGGATGGCGAAAGGGCAGGTTCGACGGAGGAGTTTGCCATTTCTAGACCTTTTGATTCGTT
>JBCDHX010000095.1:0-21722 GCA_038749535.1 Bacteroidota bacterium | reverse complement strand
TTCCCTTTCTGACCGAGCAGGTTTTTCGTTCAGATGAGGCGAAAAATATAGACGATGCCTATCGGCGAGGCTTTTCAACGAAATATGAGCGGAAAAAATGCCGTCATGAAATCGGAAATTATATGCGCTCAACTACTTATAATATGCGATAAGACCTTTTTTCACAAAACGCCTGAACCTTCGTCGATTACTGAATTTTTCAAAAATTGGTATCATTTTGTAGTCACTTAGGCTGTCCTGTCGGGACAAACTGTTTATAGCAATGTTGTCATTTATATCTTCGCGTTCCGTAGGAACAGCCTAGAATTATATAGTAAAGGCTGTTCCTACAGAACGCTAATATGAAGATATTTTATCAGCTATAAACAGCTTATTCCTACGGAATATCATTGTGTTCTATCGTTTGCATAGGTCGTGTAACTCTTGAAAAGGGTATATAAGCTGTTACATCATTTCTTTGCTCTATTTTACCCTACCACCTCCACACTCCAAGCCTCCGCCCGCTCCGCAAACAACGCTTTCGTTTTCGCCCATGTCGCTTTAAAAAAGTCAGACTGTCGATAGTTATTCAGGTCATCTTCGCTCTCCCAATAACTGTACGTGAACAGCACATTGGAGTCGTCTACTGCTCGCCATAGTTCTAGATGAGAGCAGCCGGGCATGGCTAAGATGTTGGGTTGACTGTCCTCAAAAATTTGGATGAAAGTGTCGATTTGGTCGGGCTGGAAAGTGAGTTTGACGATGCGTTTAATCATAACTAAAAATGTAGATTGCTCAATTTAAGGGAAATTCTGATAAGTATCATGGTGTAAAATAGCATCTCCTACAATCTCCCTATCTTACCCCTCAGTCTGAGTTCAATAATAAATTGCTCTTGATTGATTGGGAGCGATTCGTTTAGTTCAAGTTATTCAACAAAACCAACTTCCTGATGCAGTCAATTCTTTACTTTCTGTCCTTCCTATTCATCTTAGCAAGCTGCAAAACAACTTACACGGCCGATGCGCTACCTGCTGAGCAGCTTACTTTCGGAAATGGCGGCGGCTTTTCGGGGCTTTCGACGCGTTACATTTTGCTGGAGAATGGGCAATTTTTTAAGCATCAGGGCGATACGATGCTAGAATTGACCGCAACTAAGCCCAAAACGGCGCGACAACTCTATCAGCAATGCGAAGAATTAGGTATAGATACGATTCAAATAAAATCACCTGGCAACATATACTATTTCATTGGTCGGAAAGCAGCAGGAAATAACCATGAGATCACTTGGGGCAGCAAAAATTACAAGCTCCCAGAAAATATATCTGCTTTTTATCAGTCTTTAAAAGAACTAACTGCTGCTTCCAGATCTGATAGCAATTAGAATCAGAGACCGAAGAACCAACTTCCTTTCCTGAACTTACTCAATCTCAATCCTCGATTATGAAACAGTTTATTTGTTCGCTTTTCCTTGTTTGTACAACAGTCTTGACCGTTTCCGCCCAGTTCAAACCAAATCTAGAATCAAGTGATCCTCAGCTTATTAGCGATGTACGCCCCATCGAAACGAGCTTCAATCCGGTCAGCGTTCCTTCGGCTCGTCTGCCTTTCCAATACGATTACAGTCAAGTGATGCAACGTTCTTTTAGTTGGCAAAAAGAAGGCTTACAAAGTTTGACGATTACTCGCGATCCAAAGACACTTTTACCGATTTCATTAGAAGGTGATGTGCCAGAACTGGCAACCAATCTGGACAGATCAAGAAAAGCGATTCAGCAACAAACAATGGACTATCTGACGGCTGTTCAATCCATTTTAAACATCTACAATGCAAAGGATGAATTTGTCGTCACCAATATCAAAACAGACCAATTAGAACAAACACACATCAAAGTACAGCAGCAATTTCAAGGCATTCCCATTCACGGCGGCGAATTGCTGTTGCATACTCAGAAAGGACAGATTCAGTTGTTGAATGGACGGATTTTTCCGACGCCCGATTTATCTCAAACGACTCCAACCATCAAGCAAGAAAAAGCCATCCAAATTGCTCTGGATGATGTTGAAAAAGACACCAAATTTCATGAGTTGACAGGTACGGCAGCGGATATTTTGTCTAAAGAACAATTGAAAGCGGAGCTAGTCATTCATCATCCACAATTAAATCCTGATGCTGAACGATTGGTGTGGAAAGTGGAAGTCATTCCACACTTGGCGATGGATCGATTCTATTTTATTGATGCGTTGACAGGCGAAATCCTGCATTTCTACAACAAAGTGTGTCGCTTGCACGCTCATCACAAGTCTGCTCCTGTAGTTGTCGATTTGCCTAAATTCCCGCGACCGATTTCTGCGCTCACAGGACCCACGACCGCTCAAGCTAGAGACTTGAATGGCAGGACGGTGACCATCAACACTTATGAGTTAACCGATCAATTTGTGATGCTAGACGCCGCTCGTGCTATGTACAGATCGGGTGCAGCGACTTTGGATGATGTGAGAGGCGGCATCGTCACTTTGGATGCCAATAGCACTTCGCCTCTGCAGGATGAAGAATTTACTGCCAACTATATAACCAGCTTTTCCAACACATGGAACGACCCAACAAGTGTCTCTGCTCACAACAATGCTGGTGTCGCCTATGAATATTTTCGGCAAACATTCAATCGCAACTCTATTGACGGCAGCGGCGGAAATATTTACTCTTTCATCAACATCACGGACGAGGATGGCGAAGATTTTGACAATGCGTTTTGGGCGGGTATCGGGATGTTTTATGGCAATGGAGATGTGGCGTTCACACCATTGGCGGGCGGACTAGATGCGGCAGCCCACGAAATGTCGCATGGCGTTATTCAAGCAACCGCAGATTTGGAATATTTATCGCAGTCGGGTGCGTTGAATGAGTCTTTTGCGGATGTGTTTGGCGTGTTGATTGATAGAGACGATTGGCGAATCGGGGAAGACATCGTCAATACCAATGTATTTCGATCTGGTGCGATGCGCGATTTGCAAAATCCGAGCAATGGCGGCAGACGATTTGGAGATACAGGTTGGCAACCTCGACACATCGACGAATATGTAGAGCTACCCGAAACCGAGCAAGGCGACAATGGCGGTGTCCATATCAATAGTGGCATTCCGAACCACGCTTTTTATTTGATCGCTTCCAATATTGGGAGACAAAGAGCAGAGCAAATTTACTATCGCGCTTTAGACAATTATTTGGTGCGGTCGTCTCAGTTTGTCGATGCGAGAGTAGCGATTGTACAATCAGCTATTGATTTGTACGGTAACAATTCGGGAGAAGAGCAGCGCGTCCGGGCTGCTTTCGATGCAGTGGGCATAGTTGGAGAAACGAGCAATGATTATCAAGTTGATTTGGAAGAAAATCCAGGGCAAGAATTTGTGCTATTTTCAAATAGCAATCAGACCAGCATCGGACGGGCGAATGGCTCTGGAGATGTGTTGGCTGATCCTTTCATTCCAGAAGGTTTGACCAACAGAATCAGCATGACGGACGATGGTACTTTTGGGGTATTTGTGTCTGATCAAAATCAATTGATTTTTGTCGATTTCAATGCCAATCAATATGGCTTCATCGAAAACAATCCACAAAGTATTTGGCGGAATGTCGTTATCTCAAAAGATGGCAGCCGACTCGCTATTTTGACGAATACATTAGAGCCGAGCATCGTCATTTTTGACTTCATTTCTCAGCAACAACGCACTTTTGAACTCTATAATCCGACGACTGCCGAAGGGCAAACTGCCAATAGCGTTCAGTACGCAGACGCGATGGAATTTACTTACGACGGTGAGTTTTTGATGTACGATGCATACAATGAATTATCCACTTTTTTCGGCGATCCGATAGACTATTGGGACATTAATTTCATCAAAGTTTGGGACAATCGACGCGATAATTTCGGTGACGGTTTAGTACTCAATTTATTCAAAAATCTACCCGACAACACCAGCATCGGTAATCCAACTTTTTCCAAAAATTCACCTCATATAATTGCTTTTGATCTATTGGACAACAACGATAATAGCTTTTCCATTCTAGGTGCGAATATCGAAACTGGCGACAACCAAACCATTTTCAGAAATGCCACCATCGGCTACCCCAATTTCGCACCTTCGGATCAGTTTTTGTACTTCGATGCCCTCGATCAGCAAAATAATCCTGTGTTGGCGAAAATTCCGCTTTCGAGCTCCAAAATCACAGCCGGTGGTGATGGTTTTGTTTTCTTACGCGATGCCAAATGGGGAGTTGCTTATGCAACAGGCGAGCGGGTACTTTCGGATATAGAAGAAATAGAAACAGACACTTGGACGATTGCACCCAATCCATTCAGCGATCAGTTGCAACTCATCACTTCTGAAATCACGACCACCGATCAATGGTATCAATTGACGGATGTGACTGGAAAGATTCTGTTGAAAGGTTTATTGCCGAAAGGGGAACAGCAGCATACTTTGAGTGTCAAGCATTTGCCCGAAGGAATTTACTTTTTGCAGTGGCAGACGGCGCGTGGTATGCAGACGCAGCAAGTAGTGAAAGTGAGGTTTTGATGAGGAAACTGATTGAGTCGGAGACTATTCAAAGCTGGACAGATAAAAACAAAAAATCCTCCTTCCCACACAAGAGGGAAGGAGGATCAAAGCTGAAAAACAAAGAACTGAAATTCAGCAACTTACTGAACAAGCTCACAGCTAAAGAGTGGAGACGGCGAGAGTCGAACTCGCGTCCAGAGAAAGCATCACAAAGCCTTCTACATGCTTAGTTTACAGTTAAGATTTTCGAGTGATGGGCAGGTCTGCGAACACACCCATGTCATCACCTTATCTTCTGAATTTCACCGCAGCGTCGAAGCATCCACTTTGGCTAACCTGAAAGGTGGTTGATATGCGGTACGCTGTGTATCAGGTATCAAGCGTACGGCACAAAGGCATTATAAGACTTAGTCTTACGCTGCCATGGCGAACTGTCTGTTGCCATGTAAAAGTGTTGAGTGTCATTTGTTGACGGAGTGAACAAACTTGCTCCGACATGCTTACTATGCAATTGACATTCCTGTCGATTCCATTACGTCCCCATTTGTCAAATTTCAGAATACACTTTCTGCACTCGTCCAGGTAAAACGTTTTTGCCGTTTAGAAAGTTCCTTAAAGCAGCGTTAACTTTGAGCTGCTCAGAAAATTTTTGAAGTCCGCTTCCAGCTATTGCTTCGCTACAACCTATCTTAGAAAAGCTGAGTCCACTATCATTCTGAACGACTCTCTATGCAGACCTACTCTGACTGAAAATAGGTAGCCATCTACAATTCTGCTATCTTGTGCGTTCATTATTTGAATATGTCTTTCTTTTATGAACAGGTTTTATTGGATTCCATTTTTCATCTTCTCGACTTGTACTTTTTCTGTCGTTCAGGCACAATCTTCGCTCCGATTTTCTGACAGCATTCAGATTAGTTTATTGACCAATTCGCCGGGCGAGGACTTATACGCTCAGTTTGCGCATAGCATTGTTCGGGTGCAAGATTTGAAGTTAGGGACAGATCTAGCCTTCAATTATGGCACTTTTGACTTTGGTGCCCCCAATTTCTACCTCAATTTTTTGCGCGGCAACCTCAACTACCAACTCGCCGTTCACGACGCACGAGCTAGCATTAGGCATTATACCCGAAATGGTCAACAATTACGCGAGCAAGTATTTTTGTTATCGCCCAAAGAAGAACAAAAAGTCGCCAGTTTTCTTATCCAAAACGCCCAACCCGAAAATCGAGAATACCTCTACGACTTCTTCTACGACAACTGTGCGACACGCATCCGTGATGTAATGGAAAATGAAGTCGAGGGCTTTTCCTACCTAGAAGCAGATGTAGAAGTGTACACTTTCCGACAGATGCTCGACCTGTATATGCACGACAATCCCTGGACGGATTTTGGGATGGATTTGATTTTGGGTGTCCCGACAGATCAGGTGGCGGATATGCGCGATCAGATGTTTCTGCCAGATTTTTTGGCGCAGAATCTGTACGAATTTGCACGAAATAATGAGCAACCACTGCTCAGTGAACCCAAGTTTATCAATAATATCGCACCCACTACAACTGAGCCGACTTGGCTGACACCTCTAGTCGTCGGAGTTATCCTCTTGATCGTCAGCGGTTTACTCTTTTTCTTTGTTTCAAGGCGCACTAAAAAAGTCTTTGACAATGTCTTTTTTATCATACTGAGTTTGGCTGGATTCATTATTACTTTTATGTGGCTCGGCACTGATCACTGGACGACGACCAATAATTTGAACGTGATTTGGGCAAGTCCACTGTTTTTGATCTTCTTGATCTTGAAAAAGCGAAAGTGGCTGGCAGTGGCTGCGATTGGTCTGGCAGGGTTCGTATTATTACTTGGTTGGTTATTGCCGCAGCAATTTCATTTGGCGTTCATTCCTATCTGGTTGAGTATGATCGTGAGAGGAGTTGATATCTTGAAAAATTAGGACAAAAAAAAGGCACACTGGAGAAGTGCGCCCGCATAAACTATAAACAAACAAAAAACATTAGCTTTTTCGGTAGTGGGATTTGTGTATGTGTTGTTAAAAGTTACGCCCCTTGAACAGGAAGAGAATGAGATGGTTTAAAAAAAAATAAAAATTATCGAATTATTTTCGTAATCATACTTTAAATTCATTCTGTCTCTTTTCTCTACGAGTTGTCTGAAAGTGGCTGATGTCGATGCTATGAAGTTTTCCAACAATATTTTCCTATATATCATCCTTTTTTTGATCGCTGCCTTCTTTTTAGTACGTGCCCCCTTTTTATTGCGGTTTTTCATCCTGTTTATTTTTTTGGGAGCTGTTTTTTATTTTTTGCGCCAATTACTGCTTGACAGACAAAAACAAAAGGCGAAAAACAACACCATCGCGCCACATATTGAAACCAAACTGCAGCACTGCCGAACAGAACTGAACCGCGTCAAAACCGAAAAAACCGAAATAGAAAATAGCATAGATGCTCTAGAACAACAACTCCGACAGACCGACACTGTCAGTCCGAGTATGCGCGTCGATAGCGAACGCCTCATCAAAAGCTATCAGCAAGAACTAGCCATGCGCTATACCAAGATAGCGTTTTATGAAACGTGCATCGAAAAACTCAATGCCCTACTCCACAACCTCAAACTCAGCGAAACCATAGCCGATAAGCAAGAGCGGCTCAAACAATTGCAAGAAAAGAATGAGGAAGATATTGTCTCCTTTGAAGAGCTGAAAACGGCTATTGACTTTGAGCAAAATTACCTCAATGGCATCAACGATCTATCTGCCAAAATGCTGGAAAGCCGTTCGCTACAAGATGCGCAGGCGATACAGTCAGAGCTAGAAGCCTTGACAAGGGAGTTACGAGATTTATGAGCACTGATCGGTTCACTTTTCAAAAACATTAACACTCTTTTTCATCTGAGCGTAAAATAAAGCAACCTGATTTTGCATTTATACTAGCAAATGATGCAAATCATCAGGCGACATTACTCATCGTCGTCGATTCACAAACACCACTTTTCTATAGATTGTACATCTCTACACAAGGAGTTTTCAGGCTCATCTTTTTTCTTGCGCCACTCGCGCTTTTCATTTTTCTTTTATTCTAAATTTTACTACATCGGTCAATACTTTACACTTTAGTAGTAGACAAAAAAATACTTTTGACTTTAAGTGTTCACCACTTTCTTGATTCGTTTGAAATGAACCACTCTGTCGAGAAACTGCTGAACAAAGTCGAAAAGCCATGTTTTTTGTGCTGCTAGCGTGATCTATTGTCGCGCCTAAAATTATCTTTTTTCACTGTTAGCCAATGAGTTAACTCGATATCAATTGAGCTGATTCATCACTCACACTTAAAGATTTTGACCATGAAATACAGCCTAATCTGCCTATGGATGTTCGCCTCTTTATTCGCGACCACATCTGTATGCGCACAAGACACAGTAGCCGCAACTACTCCCGAACTAGAAGACACAAGCATGACCGCTGAAGAAGCCGATCACGCCGATGAACTAGATGAAGAACATCGTGCCAAACTCGCTTTTGAAGGTATTCGCTCCGGGGATTTAGATATGACGAAAAAGTATCTATTTCCGCAAATGGTATACGACTACGATCAAGATGGCGAGAACATTTTGACGCTAGCCATCCGCTCCGGCAATATCGAATTAATCAATTATGTGGAGCAGCACGCCATCATCAATCGCAAAAATAAAAGTGGCGATACACCGCTGACTTTGGCGATCAAAGAAGGTAATAAAGAGATCGTCGAGATCATTTTGTATCGTGCTAAAGCATCATTGAAAAATGATTTGGGTGAGTTGCCGATCAGTCTGGCACTGATTCATAACTACGATCTCAAACTTTTGCAACGCCTCATCACAGAAGGTGCAAAACTAGACGCTCGCTCCAATGGTGTAACGCCGCTTTCGCTAGCTGTTAAGTTGGACAATCTGCCCGCTGTGGCTTTATTTTTGAAGAATGGAGCAGACGCTAGCTATACAAATGGGGATGGCACACTACCACTGACGGTAGCTGTCTTGAACAATCGACAAGATATCGGTGGACTATTGCTCAACAATAGTCCAAGTCCTACCGAAGATGCCAATTGGGTAAACGAGCTAGGTGAACCACTCATCGTTCTAGCTGCCGCAGAAGGCAATAATGAAATGATACAAACACTCGTCTACTTCGGCGCGAATGTAGATGCGACAGACTATATGGACAATACCGCTTTGTTGGTTGCTGCCAAAAATGGGGATACTATCGTCATGGAATTTTTAGTTCAAAATGGCGCAATGGTAGACGCTCAAAATATGATGGGCATCACACCAGTTATGGCAGCCGCAGAATCCGGTCAGTATGCCGCCGCCAGCTTCTTAGCCAACAATGGCGCGAATATAGACGGCAGAAGTTTTTCTGGCATCGCTGCGACTGATTTTTATAGTTTCACAAGTCCGGCAACGGCTGCTGATCCTGATAATCGTCCTTAAAATATTATATCTGCCACAACTAGGGCTTCGTAGAAAACGAAAACCTAGTGTTAGTCACTCCGGTGATTACATCTTTTCCCAAACAACAATCCCAAATCACCAAAAATTGTAAAGTGTAGCGGTAGCACAAGAGGTTTCGCAGCAAAATGGTGTGAGCCTCTTGGTTTTTCTATTCGCTCTCACTCTCTCCTAACTCTGTCCGCATCTAACATCTCCCACGCTTTCGTTGTTATGCTCTAAAACATAGCTACATGGCAATTGCTAAACCTGTCACACAAGAAGAAAAAAGAGCAGAACTCGCTTGGATAGACACAGCATCTGAGTTGCTCGATACCAAATTTCGCATTCCATTTACCAATATCCGTTTTGGCGCAGACTTTCTGATCGGATTGATTCCAACTGCTGGAGACGTTTTTAGTTTCGCACTGTCCGGGACGCTCATTGTGACCATGGCACGACATGGTGTCAGTGCTAGTGTGCTACTAAAAATGATCGGAAATTTGGTGCTGGATACGGTGGTAGGTGCGATTCCGATTGTGGGCGATTTATTTGATTTGACGTATAAAGCCAATCGCCGCAATTTTGAGCTACTCAAAAAATACTATGACAAAGATAAACCGCGCGCCAACACCACTCGTGCTGTGGTGATTGTGGTCATTGTGCTGATCGCTATTTTAGTCATCGTTGGGTATTTGATGTGGCGATTTTTGGATTGGTTGTTTGGGGTGGTGTTTTAGGAATTAATAGTCAAACAGCGAACTCATACTGAGATAGTCTGAAAAAACAAAAGCACAATTTCACTAGTCTCTAGACTACAAAATTGTGCTTTCAACTTTCAGATAGACAGTAGATAATTGCGCTGAACATCAACTATCTGCTGAAAAGTCTATCGTCTACTATCTACCACCTAAAGTCTTTTAAGTCGGCATCATCCCGCCTGATACGCCCACGACTTCTCCTGTCATATAACTACTCTCTTGACTTGCTAGCAACACATAAACTGGCGCGATTTCCGCAGGCTGTCCCGGACGACCGAATGGCGTTTGAGAACCAAACTCTTTAACTCTTTCTTGCGGCTGTCCACCAGAAGGTTGTAGCGGTGTCCAAAATGGACCAGGTGCAACGGCATTCACGCGGATACCTTTCTTCATGATTTGCTTAGAAAGGGTTTTCGTGAAAGCGATTTGTGCTGCTTTGGTCATTGAATAATCCAGCAAAATCTCTGGTGCCATGTAGGTCACGACAGAAGATGTATTGATGATGCTTGCGCCGGCGGGCATCAATGGAATGGCTGCTTTGGTAATCCAAAACATAGCATATAGATTGACTTTCATGGTATTGTCGAATTGCTTGGTCGTCACATCGGCGATGCTTTCTTGAGACGTTTGTCGTCCGGCATTATTGACCAAAATATCTAGTCCGCCGAGTTGCTTGTGCGCATCTTCTACCAATTTCACACAAAAAGCTTCGTCCACAATATCACCGGGAATCAACACCGCTTTTCTTCCTTCTGCCTCTATCAACTTCTTCACTTCTTGTGCATTTTGCTCCTCGCTCGGTAGATAGTTGATCGCTACGTCTGCGCCTTCTCTCGCATACGCAATCGCTGCAGCGCGACCGATACCGGAATCACCACCTGTAATCAAGGCTTTCCGATCTTTCAATCGACCAAAACCTTTATAGCTTTTTTCACCGTGGTCGGGTTCTGGCTCCATTTTGTTGACCGAGCCGGGTCTACTTTGTGGTTGTTTTGGGAATGGTGGTTGCGGATACTGATCTAAGGGATTACGCATTTCATACTGGTTGCTCACATCTTTCATCTCTTACTTCTTGATTTATTTGATAAATAAATGGGCGTCTCAAAAGCATTATATAATCACGTTTTGAGCACATCTATAAATAGGAAAAAGGCTAACTGCTGTTCGATTTATATTTATCCAATTCAAGAAATTTTAAATGTCTTGTAACCTTTCTTTCTTTCGTTTCGTCTTCGGACTGAGATGACACAACAAGAATTTCAACATACCGTCACACCTATACAAGATAAGCTTTACCGCTTCGCTTTGCGTATGATGAATAGCAGTGTAGAGGCAGAAGATGTCGTACAGGAAGTCCTTATCAAATTGTGGCAACAGCGCGAAAAACTATGCCAGATCACAAACATCGAAGCTTGGAGCATCCGCCTGACCCGTAATGCATCCATCGACAAAATCCGGACGAGGAAAACAACAGAACCGACAGATATTTTGCTGAATGTCGCCAACGATCAACCTTCACCAGAGGATCTCACGCGACGCACCGAAACTTTTGATTGGGTGAAAAAAGCCATCGCTGATCTACCAGAAAAACAGCGAGCTGTGATGCACTTGCGCGACATCGAAGAATACAGCTATCAGGAGATCGCGGAAGCTCTAGGTATTCCGCTCAATCAAGTCAAAGTCAACCTAAGTCGAGCGCGCAAACAAGTGCGCCAATATTTGCTTAATCTCAAATTACGAGAAATCAAAAACCAAAAGAAATGAAGACAGTACATCAAATAGAACAACTGCTAGAAAAGTACTTCGAGGGCAAAACATCTATCGCAGAAGAAAAGGCGCTGAAATCTTATTTCCAGCGATCAACTATCGCCCCACATCTGGAAGTCTACCGCGATCTATTCAACTACTTCGATACCTCCAAGCAAGTCGGATACACGCCAAAGTCAGAAAACACTGCCAAAATCGTCAATATAACGAATACACGTCGCCGCAATTACAAATGGTGGTGGCAGGTGGCAGCAGTATTGGCGATTGGGATCAGCGTCTGGCTATTGATTCCTCAGACTTATCAGTCGAATAGCATCGCCGACTCACAAGTAGAATGGTCAGACTATGAGGAAGAAAATCCTGAGTTGGCGTACGAAGAGACCTTAAAAGCTTTGGAATTGCTGAGCGAAGCTTTGGGCGGCAGCGAAAAAAAGGTAGTCCAAGAAATGGACAATTTTGCAGCGTTGAAACATGCTTTGGAGTAGCATATCAAACGCTTCATTTTACTGAACCAATTAAAATAACTCATTCAATATCAATAAATTATGAAAAATTCACTCATTTTATTCGCCTTGGTTGCTTTCAGTAGTAGCTTATTCGGGCAAGCAGATGCGATCTCTCGCTATTTCGACAAATACTTAGAAGATGATCGCTTTACCGTCGTCTATATCAGTCCAAAAATGTTCCAATTGTTTGATCGATTAGATGTCGATATGGAGTTGGAAGAAGACGAGGAAGCTGCCATCAAAGATATGGTCAGCGATCTACGAGGCTTGCGTATTTTGACTTCTGATGTAGACGTGGACGCGCTCTACCAAGAAGCTACCAATAAGATCAATACCAAAGAATACGAAATCCTGATGACCGTCCGCAACAAGCGCGAAAGTGATATTCAGCTACTCATCAAAGATGAGGACAATGGCGATACGATCAGTGAATTACTCATGCTAGTCGGTGGTCGAGAAAACTTTGTCTTGATGAGCTTCGTCGGCAATATCAGCTTAGATAAAGTGGCGAAGTTGTCGGATAGTTTGAATGAAGATTAGAGAGCAACTAGCTATTAGCGAATAGTTGTTAGCTGCTCCACAGTAATCAGAAATCTGTGCTTTCAGCATAGCATTTGATTGCCTCATTCGGTGCTTTAAATACTCAATTGAATTTGAGGGAATAGGTAAAGTTTTATATCTCATATAATGTTTATTTTCATCAGTAGCCGTTCTCTCAATCTCTCATTTTCTCATCCTCTCAATTTCTAAAGATGAAAACACCTTTTTTCCTTCTCTTATTTGCTTGCTTTGGACTACAACTACAAGCGCAAAATAACATCATTGATAACTTTTATCACACACACAAGAGAGCAGATAATACCGTCAATGTAATGTTGCCAGGTCTGGTTTTACAACTCGGTCTACCCATACTCAAAGCTAATGTGGACACACACGTAGAGCGCAATGCCTTAGATCTGTTGCAAGATGTCCGCTCTGTCAAATTGCTGGTGACGACGCAGCGAGAAATGCCGGAAAAGCATCGCTCCCGATTCTTGCGTGACTTATCCGAGGAAGGATTCGAGCCACTCGTACAAGTCCGCTCCAAAGATCAACAAGTAGATGTCGTGATTCGAGAAAAGAATGACATTGTCCGCAATCTAGTGGTATTTGTCAATGACAATGAAGACGATGAAGTCATCTTTTTTAGCTTGAAAACAAAGATTCATCTGGAGGATTTGGAGGCTATTATCAACGATGCGATAGCAGAAAGCGAGTAGATAACAATGGTCAAATGAGTTGCATAGTTGGTTGTTCTTGATTAAATTTATGCACTAAAACGAAGCAATATGGAACAACCAACAATGGCAACAACGATGATCCCTGATAACCAACACAAAAACATCCCTGGCAATCCTTCTACTGCTAAAAGCAGCAAACAACAACTCAGAACAGCAGCGAACGCCGATAGTCTGCGTGTCCTTTCGGTGGCAGACTGGCAGCATTGGCGCGAGAATGGCTACATCGTCATCAAGTCGGCTGTGCCGCGCGAGCAAGCTGCCGCTACTGCTGATTTTTTGTGGTCATTTGAAGAGAAAGAAGCAGACGACCGTTCTACTTGGTATACGGCACCACGTGCGGAGATGAAAATGAAAGAACTCGCCGGGACAGGCATGGTCGAAGTATACAACCATCAACACCTTTGGAACAATCGACAGATGCAGCGCGTCTATGATGCTTTTGTCGATGTATGGGGCACGGAAAAACTATGGGTCACCATAGATCGCGCCAATTTGAATTTCCCGATTCGTCCGGGTTTTGAGTATAAAGGATTTATTCATTGGGACTACGATCCGGAGACCAAACCTCAAAATGTACAAGGCGTTCTTGCTCTTGCCGATCAAACCGATCAAAATATGGGCGGCTTTCAGTGCATTCCTTGGCTATTCCGCAATTACGATACTTGGAAGCTGACGCAACCTGAAGATCGCAACCGCTTTCAGCCGGACATCAGTGATTTGGAAGATAAATTGGTCAAAGTACCGATGGAAGCAGGTGACCTGTTGATTTTCAATAGTTCTCTACCACACGGTATCCGCCCCAACCATTCCGATAAAGTCAGAGTCGCACAGTATGTGTCTATGATGCCTGCACAGGAAGAAGAGACTGCGCTACGCGAGTGGCGGGTACGTTCTTGGTGGGAGCGAGTCGCACCGGAAGGTTATGCTTTTCCTGGCGATCCTAGAAATTGGGAGCGCGAAAAGTACGAGACTGCCAAATTGACGGAGCTGGGTGAACGGTTGTTGGGTCTGAAAAGCTGGGAATAAATGGATTTGCAACTAGTAGGAAAAACAGCTTTCATCAGTGGCTCTACGTCTGGAATTGGTCTGGCGATTGCCAAAGTATTATTGGTAGAAGATGCTCAGGTCATCCTGAACGGACGTACGCAAGACAGCGTCGAACAAGCCATTGCAGCACTCAAAACGACTATGCCGGCAGCGAAGGTCAGTGGCATCGCTGCTGACTTTTCAGATATGCATAGTATCGAACAGTTGCTGACGCAGTTATATGACGTAGACATTCTCATCAACAATGTCGGCGTCTACACAGCGGAGTCTTTCTTCGATGCATCGGATGACAACTGGCAGCGGCAGTGGAACATCAATGTCATGAGTGGCGTCCGTTTGTCGCGTCATTGCTTACCAAAAATGTTAGCGCAAAATTGGGGTAGAGTCCTCTTCATCTCTAGCGAATGTGCCAGTCTTGTGCCCGAAGATTTGATTCCGTATAGCACAACTAAAGCGGCTTTGCTAGCGGTGAGTAAAGGACTGGCGCAGTTGACCAAAGGGACTGCTGTGACCGTCAATACGCTTTTGCCGGGTTCTACGATGACAGCAGCTGCTCAGCAGTTTCTGGAGAATTTGGCGACCCAAAACGGGACAAGTCTAGCAGCAACGGAGCAACGTTTTTTTGAAGATGTCCGTACTTCTTCTTTGCTACAACGATTTGCTGGTGTAGAAGAAGTGGCGACCACAGCGGCTTATTACGTCAGCCCGCTAGCTGCGGCAACGAATGGAGCAGCAATTCGAGTAGATGGTGGTAGTATGAGCAATTTGCTTTAAATGGCTGAATACCTCACAATTTATTAGTTATCAGAACATTATACTTTAGTTAATTGTATATTTGTTTAGACGATTCTAAACACCTCGGATATGCAAAAACTACTTCATTTGCTAAGCTGTCTATGCTTGGCTACTTCACTATTGGGACAAAATGCTTTTCAAATTTCACTAGATCGCGCTGACCATACTTACACAGTCGGTGCATTTGGTAGTTTACGCATTCAGTCTTTCGAGTCGGGTACTGCTTCTTTCCGAATCTTTCATGACACCAACTTACCGCCCATAGACGAAGACGAAATCGACCTTCAACCCAATCAAAATCGGCAAATTTTATTCAGTCTACCTGAGTCCGGCAGCGTGGTGATCGAGGTAGATATGAATGGCGAGCAGCAGACTCTAGGAGCTGTCTTCTCTCCTTTTGATATTCCAATATTGGCAGAAGCACCCAACGATTTTGATAAGTTTTGGGGCGAGCAGCAAGCATTGTTGCAAGCCATTCCAATGAACACACAGATTGATTTTCAATCACGCAGCGACAGAGCAATTACCTACCGCCTTAGCTTAGATAATATTGACGGACGTCGCATCCATGCGTATCTGACTATACCTGACTCCGACAACGATACTTATGCCGCTATTTTGAGTTTCAGATCACCCGAAGCAGCTTTATCCACTGAGCTAGTAACAGATGCCATCCAATTGACCATAGCCATCGATAGCAGCGAGGCAGTGGATGCAGACAATGACATTTCTATCGCTTCCAAAAATGCACTGAAGTATGACATACTTGCCGGACTGCGTGCCATTGACTATTTGCAGTCGCTGGATGACTTTGATGGCTATTTGATGGTGGAAGGTGAGGGGCAATATGGCGCATTGGCGAATATGATCGCAGGCTTATCAGAAGAGGTAGATGTGTTACTCAATGCTCGCCCTACTCATGCGCAGCATCAAGGTAGTCGATTGGGGAGAGCAAGTGGATTTCCCGACTATTTGGAAGGAACTTTTACAGCGTTTCCGGGCGATCAAGAGCGATATGAGCGAACCGCAGAAGCAGTCAATTATTATGACCTGATTCATTTTTCAGATCGCTTTGAAGGCGTGACCATGTACACAGTCAAGTATGCTGATACCTTAGCTCCTGCCGAGACAGTTTTGGCGAGTTTCAATCAACTAAGTGGCAAAAAGATACTGAGACATCGGCTAGATGAAGTCGAAAATGAAGACTGGACGACAGCACAAATTCAGCGTTTCCTACCCAATGATTTGAATCCAAATGGTAAAGCGATCGGACATTTTATCGACATCCGTGCAGCTGAACAAGCAACCATCAATCAAGCACTGACCCTAAATGGTGTCGCGCTATACGATGCAGATACATTGACTGAAAATGTGCGTTGGACAGTCACTGACGGAGCAGGAAATGTGACAGTAGACTCACCGACCATGCTACAAACAACAGTCACTTTCGACCAAGTAGGTCAATATGAATTGCGACTGCTAGTCGAAGATCGTAGCTCAATAGACACAGATCAAACTTACTATACTTTAACAGACCATGTACAAATCCAAGTTACTGATAATCAATTAGATATCAACTGTCCGGAGGATGTTAGTGTTGTCGCCTCCGGTGATAGTAGACAGGTGTTTTGGGACTTACCGACGTTAGCAAGTACATCTTGTGATAGCCGAAATTTGAGCATTGTACAGATAGAAGGTCCGGTGCTAGGCAGCGAGTTGGTCGTTGGTAATTATGATGTCGTTTATCGGGTCAGCGACGATTGTGGACAAGAAGTAATCTGCCAATTTCGAGTAGGTGTTTTGCCGGATACGACTCAAACTTTCGGTATCAACTGCCCGGAGGATATTTATCGGACTGTCGCTCGCCTTGGCGAAACCATTATCATAGAATGGGAAGAACCGACCATCAGTGTACCTTGCGAAGCAGGTTTTACGCTCAGACGCATTCAGGGGATTCCGAGTGGCAGTCGATTTACAGTCGGATTCTACGAAATTGTCTATGAACTAAAAGATGAGTGCGGCAATGAAGCAGCTTGCACGTTCAATATTTTCGTGGATGAAGGCAGCAATGATCGCCCCATTTTTCCTTATCCCAACCCAACTCGTGAAGCCATTCATTTTCCTATTCCTACGCATATTTCTACTGGTCAATTAACCATCATGAACGCATTTGGGCAAATGGTGCATCAGCAGCCGATTCGTTCGGTGGAAACTATGATGATTCCGACTAAGAACTGGAGAAGTGGCACTTATTTCTGGCAAATGCGAAATGCAAGTGGGCAGATTGTGGAATCTGGGCATTTGGTGAAAGTAAAATAGTAGCTACATATATATAGCAGATTATATAGAATTGCCTTTTGGATCAATTTCAAAATCTGTGCTCGTAAAACAATATAGGCTGTTATTTTTTGACTTTGGCTTCGCTTTTGAAACACTGTTATTTAAGCTTAAATCCGCTTCGTGCCGGCTAGGTAGTTATACCAAATTTAATAATTATCACAACCCACCTCTTACCACTTTAACCAACTCTTGAGCGATGTCATCGAACATGATGTTTGTGCCATTGTCTAGGATGACGAGTAGGGTCTTTTCCTTTCTATCTCTGCGATTGAGGGTTCTTGCGCCCAGCCAAGCTCCATTGTGCCAGACCACATCTTCCCTGACGACCCACCCAAAACCATAGTCTGATTGTTCGCCATCTGCCAAAGTAGGTGTGCGGAATGCTTCTTGCAAATGTTCATCATCAATCAAGTCATTGCCGTACCAAAATCGATCCCAAATCAAAAAATCATGTAGGCTACTGAATATTGCGCCATCCCCTGCTACGCCGTCGATAAAAGTAGGCTGTAAAGTGGTCAAATTACCTTTGAAATTCCGCATATCGGCAGCTTTATTTTGAAAAGTACTGTCTGCGGATAGCAGATTCCAGACGCGGCTATCTTGCATATCGAGTGGCTGAAATAACTGTTCTTGCATGAACTGCTCGAAGGACTGACCGGAGATGATTGCGATGAGATGGGCAAGTGTGATGTAGTTGGTATTAGAGTAAGCGTATTGTGTTCCAGCGTCAAAGTCGGCTGCTTCGTTGGCGTCGATGACGAGTTGGATGGCTTTTTTATTGGTCAAAATATCAATGGCTGTTTTGTTCTTTTCTGCCAACGTTAAGTAATTGTCTGGGACACCAGAAGTCTGGTTGAGTAGCTGCCGAATCGTTACTGTTGCATAAGGAAAATCGGGAATGTATTGCGTGACTAGATCGTCGTAGTTCAGCTTACCTTGCTCTTTCAATAGCATAATGCCTGTGGCGGTGAACTGCTTAGAGACAGATGCCAATCGAAAAGAAGTGTGCTCGTGCAAAGGCTGTTCCTTTCTGGCATCCGCATAGCCATAGCCTTTGATGAGTAAGGGTTTTCCGGCTTTCGCGATCAGGACACCACCGTTAAATTTTCCTTCTTGTTGTAACTGAGTGAGCCATTTGTCTATCTGCTCTAGCTTGACAGTTGAGTCAGCATTCTCATCTATTTTCAGATCGCTTACTTTCATAAAGACGAGAAAGAACCAAGCAAAGAACGCGCTTATCAGAAGTGCCAAACCTAGTAAGATATAGAGTGCAATTTTCATAGCTGCTGATATATTGTTTTGGTAACTACTCAAGCAATTACGAGTCATCTATTCAACTAGAGAAAATTTGACAAATCTCACAGTCATACTCAGCCCTTATAGCTTCCCTTGACTACTATGATTGACATCAAAAGTCAGAAGATTTGTCAAATTGACTTCAAGCATAAGCAATTACTCGTTTCGCTTCAATAGCTGAAAGATAGCACACTGCGTTTATTCTTCTTTTTGACTTTAGACCAATGGATTTGTTTTGACTACCAATTTATCATTCTCCGTAAATCAAAGCGCGTTTTCGTCTTACCGCCACTACCAGCCCAATCGCAATGACCGCGATAGCTGCGGTAGCGCTGTATTTGACGACATCATACTCACTATTGGCGACGATCACACCGATCAACGCCCAAATAATAACAATAGCAGAAACACCTCCATTTTTGGAGATCATAAGTAACGCGACCAGTGCCAGAACAGCAATAACAACTGCCGTGATAAGCAACTCTGTTGATTCTGAAAGTACTAGACTTGTATCTTTTATGACTAGTGCAAATCCAATCGCTGTCGCCGCCGAAATCCAGCCTAAATACATCTGTGTTGGCAAGTAGTACCACTTAGTATTGGGGTTGGATTCTAGCTGGATTTGTTTGCGCAAATTGACGAACAGCCAAATCAAGGCAGAGAGATGCCAAAGGAGATTGAATAAACTGAGCCACTGAATGTCGGTGTAGGAGATCGGGACAAAGGTAATCGACGCCAGTGCTGCCAATATCCCTGCGATGGTTGCTTTACGTAGCGATTCGCTTTCGATGCGCTCGTCCTTCATCTGAAACCAGCTATAGATAATCATCCCCAAAAAAATCGGTCCCCAAATGCTAAAGGCGTATCCGGCGGGCTGTATGAAGTTTTCAGGATCATCTGAAAATGGACTATCGGCAAAAAACTGGACGCCGAAGTTGACGATGGGTACGAGCAGGAAGAGGGCAAATTGTAGTTTGCGCATGGTGGTAGGTGTTTTATTTGATAGAACTGCTTTTAGAATTTTGTGTTCATCATAGCCTTGATTCAGCAATTTTGACTTGATTATGGGCCTTCTAAGAGCATGTTGGGAAATTTAATTTTTTAAATTTTTGTACAGACCGAATTAATAGTAATAATGTATCGTTGCTTCCTTATTTCCAATGCTTTTTGAACCTGCCGTCGGCTTAAAAATCTCACTTAGCTCGCTAAACTCGATTTTGAATCCTTAGTCAGGACCATAAATCATTGAAAATCAGTTCGCAAAATTCCCCAACAAGCTCTAAAAGAAGGGGCACAAGCGAATCTAGAAAGCGGACGACTCGATGCCGCTATCTATTCTATGATACAGCTAGGCGAGTGCTACAGAGCAGTACGGCAGCTGAGTGAATCTACTACTGCCCTTCAAGAAGCTTACGATTTGGCTTAGTCTGAGCATAATGGACGCCTTACTTTCTTATATGGCTACGTACTGGCGAAAATGCTCTATGCCCGTTTGGACTATGAGGCTGCTTTGTCTATCATTCGACCATTGGCCAATCAAATCGATCAAGCTTACTACTACGAAAAAAGTGAATACCATCAAATAAAAGCCAAAATCCTAGAGCAGCTAGACAATACCATCAAATATGCCTCCAAGCCAGCATCACCAAAGATTGCTATTCATTCGACGCTGAACAACCATGACACCTATATTTTAGAGATCAAGGACAATGGCATGAAAGTCCCCGAAAACAAACTGAATCAGTTGTTCCACTTTGATCGTCAGACTAAGTAACTAACGATTAAAGGAGGGATGGGGCTGAAAATTGTAGAGGAGATTTTGGACGAATATGGAGAAGTTATTTACGCTCGACAGAATGAGTGGGCAGGTACTAATACCAATTTCAAAAACCAATTACGTATAAAAACGGATTCTTTCAAGTCTGCCCTTTGTTGAAAATGCTCGCTGTAACTACGGCTACATCTGCGCTTTTCGCCTTAGTCAGCCTCGAAATAACCTAGTTTTTATTTACGTACTTCATTATTGAATTTGGTATAATTTCTTTTTTAGTCTACAAAAATAAAAACTGCCTAGCGTACGAAAATGTACAGCTAGGCAGTGAACTATTACACGAGTTATTTATAGTTAAATAGTGAGTAAACTGAATCACCGCTACTAAATAATGTCTTTTTTGCTTGTCACGACATAACAAATATAAGGTAAATTTTAAGTAGCTTTTGTCAAAAGTAGACGAACGGGCGTATACTCAGATAAACAGGCATTTAATTCTAAAAAAGGTCACGTGTAGACCTGCGGTATCCTTTCATCCTAGCTTTTTTAGTGTTCACCACTTACCTTTCCGAGCCACAATATTCCTTTAAGAGAAAAGCCTGAAGTAGAAGCGCATCTACTTCAAGACCATATCAAAATACTACATTATATTCAAGATAATGCACATGAAAATTCAAAGGTTGTCTCTGCTTAAGCATTAACGAAAAACTCACCTACTCCTTTGTATCAGAGCAGGCGAGTCAGTCATTTTATTCAGTTTCATAATCCATTCCAACAAGCACGCTACTCACTTTTGATGAATTCCTGCACCTGTCCTTTCGGATTCGCGATAAAGTAAGTACCCGCCGCTAGATCAGATACCGAGACTTCTATCACATTCCAACCGATGGATGAGACTTCGACAGTTATCGTTCTGATCATGCGTCCTTCGACATCCATCAAATAGAGTTCAGAGGATGGCTCTGTCAAGAAAAGTTTCACATTTAAGTCCGCTTCCAAACCGATTGGATTCGGATAAATGCGCCACTCTTTCTCTTCGCTGTTCAATCTAGCTGAACGAATGTCTGAGTACTCTACTGTTCCATCAATATCCACCTGCTTTAGGCGATAGTAGTAAGTGATGCCTGCTTGGACTTCCTCA
>JBCDHX010000094.1:0-22542 GCA_038749535.1 Bacteroidota bacterium | reverse complement strand
CTGTTCTGCGTTAAAATTTTTAGTCGTAGCTAGGCTATGCCGAAAAATTTTGCCTCCGCTTCTCGGAGCAGGCTTTGTCCAAAATAAAATTTACTTCGCTTCGCCCTAATCAGCTACGACATAACAAGTCTATTAAATAGTACCAAATTCAGCAATGAAGTATGTAAATATAAACTAGATTGTTTTGGGGCTAATTGAAGCCTGTCCCGCTTGCGGGGGCGAAAAGCACAGTCCTAGCCGTAGCTAAGGCGAGCATTTTCAATGAAGAGTAGCTTCAAAAGAATCGGTCTACATACATAATTTGTTTTTAAATTTGGTATAAGACAACCGCCAGACGAATGTGGATGAAAAGAAATTACAGATGATGTACGGGAAATTACACTTTTTTAAAGTATCCACCCTTTTACGATACACCTATCCGAAATCTCGCCAGTCCTCCAAAATATCCTATCTTTAAGCTTTCTAGAATTGTTAGCTAACCCACCAAATATATGAGCTACTTGCTTCTTGACACTGCCACAACCAGCAAATATCAGCTACACGCTCGCCTGATTCATCTGGCATATATACAAACGGATGAAAATGGACAAATCATCCATCAACAGTGCAACCTGATACGTCCCGATGGATTTCAAATCGACAACGCAGATGTGCATGGTATCTCTCAAGACAAAGCAATGCAGCAGGGCGATACCGCTGCTGATGTTTTGCGCCCTCTACTAGAAAAAATGAATGATACGCAGTTGTTGATCGCGCATAATATTGACTATGCGATGAAAGTTTTGTTCAATGAAGTCAGAGAACTAGGCTGGAATAAATCTTACTTCAATCTGCTGTACAACAAACCGACCTGCTGTACCATGCAATCCTCCATAGGATTTTGTAACATTCGAGATCCGAAGCGAGACCGCCTGAAATTTCCAAGGCTATCTGAATTGCATCACAAACTCTTTCAGCGCGATTACGAGCTGGACGAAAATGGTCATTCTAAGGTGTACGCACTGAATGATTGCTTTTTCGAGCTGAAGCGATTGAATATCGTCAACTGATTATTTTGCTACTCGACCTGCCAAAAATACAATCGCAAATCCGACGACCATACAAATCAGTGCGCCGGCTAGGTAATTGGGTTCATTGGTGAGCAACTCAAACTCAAAGGGAGAGATGTTTCGCTCTGCGAGTAACTTGATCTCTGTATCTGCCGCCACAGTCGCTTGATAACTTTCATAATCAAAGCTACCGGAGGGCGTTTCGTAAGTACCAGACGTAGTCTTGATGAGCCATTGTTCAGGAATGCGCCAAGGCCAAATCTTATTCAGTGATCCCAGCATGAACCCAGTCAGAAGTGCCAAAGTCGTATTTTCGTAATGCTTAAATGTCCAAGATAGAATACGCGAAAAAGTCGCTAATCCGACTAGACAACCTGCCGCAAAAACCATCAAGATGACTAGACTTTCACTATCGAAGGTTTGCAAGGCATTTTTGACATTTGGAATAATGAAAGTATACATCCCTAGTAGCAACAGCACAAAACTTCCTGATACTCCCGGTAGCAATAAGGCTGAAATCGCAATCGTCCCGGACAGAAAGACAAACCAAAGCGCTGTATTACCTTCCGCCGGAACAGCTATTGTGATGCCATAAGCAACTGCCGCACCTATAAATAAAGACACAAAGCTACCGATATGCCACTTTTTGACTTGCCCACCGATGTACAATGCCGAGGCGATAATGAGTCCAAAGAAAAATGCCCACAACATGATGGGATAATGCTCCAGTAGATACGTAATCTGCAATACGCCAATTACGATACCGACCACCATACCTACCGCCAATGCTATGAGGAAAGGACCATTGATAGTTTGCCATGCTTGCTTCATACCACCTTCTCGCCAAGCTTGTACCAACTGAGGCCCGAAAGCTTTGATGGTGTTGATGAGCTTTTCGTAAATGCCTGTAATGAATGCAATCGTACCACCGGAAACGCCTGGAATGACTTCTGCTACCCCCATTGCCATACCTCGGAGAGCGATATAAATGTAGTCCTTCATTCTTGCTTACTTACGTTTTTTAAATGCGCCCAAAAGTAGGTGAAAAACTAGTAGAAATAAAGTATCAAGAAACAACAGGTCATTTATGCTTTGATTTTTCGATATTGCAACTATCATTTCATAAAAAGTCTTACTGAGCTCACGCTAATACCAAATTTAACAATAAAGTATGTAAATAAAAACTGGATTATTTTGGGTCCAGCTAAGGCGAAAAACGTAGACGATGTTTTAGCATCAGCGAGGGTTTTCAACGAAAAGTAGGCACAAAAAATCCGTTTTTATACGTAATTGGTTTTTGAAATTGGTATAAGTAGTCAGTCAATGCACCTGAAAATACTCACTTTTATGAATCAAAATCCACTTTCTATCTTCCGGCAGCATTATCCCGCGCCACGTGGAGGACGACGAGAAGTATGGATTGCGGTCTTATTTGGTGTCTTCGTGGGTTGCTTTTTGGTCTTCTTCCGCCCCTTCAATCTCAACAATCAGCCTGATATTAATACACCTATAGCGGTAGCTGCTTATGGACTCATCTCAGCGATGGTTTTGCTCTTCTTTTTAGTAGCATTACCACTTTTGCTATCCACCTTATTCCAAGATCGACACTGGACAGTCACGCACCAAATTCTATTTTATGGGCTGATCTTATTCAGTATCGCTACTGCTAATGGTTTCTATATCAATCAATTACATGATTATCCTTTCCGCTGGTCAAATTATGGATGGATCATCACACGCACCTTCGCGCTAGGTGGCATTCCCATTATTTTCATCGTACTATTCGACTACAATCGGAAGCTTAAACAACACCTACATATTGCGCAACAACTGTCCACTCAGTCCGCTACTACATCGCCTGATACTTCCATTATTAAACTGAAAAGCGATCAATCTACAACGGCCATTTCACTCGACTTATCCACACTACTTTTCATCAAAGCAGATGGCAACTACGTGCGTATTTATCAAGACAAGACGACAGATTTATATCGTATTAGCTTGAGTGAGATAGAGCAACAAATCACGACTGCGCCCCTACTCCGTTGCCATCGCTCTTATATCGTCAATCTCAATCAAGTTACACAAGTTTCCGGCAATGCACAGGGCTTGAAACTGCAATTGAAAGATGAAGATTGTATCATCCCAGTCTCTCGAAAATATGTAGACATCGTGCGTACTCGACTGAGTTGAGTTTTCATTCGCCACAACAATTCGTCATTCATCACAATAGTTTGTCATTCGCCCCAAAACCCTTGTCAGTCAGCACATTGCGCAGCAAAGCAGCTTTCTGCCCCTTAGCTTTGGGGCATGATAAAATATTTATTCTTCGTCGCCGGAGCGATCACGATGTTGGTGATGTCAGCTCATTACTTATCGCCGGAACCAAGTGGTATCTTGATAGGAAAACCCATTGCTAAAACAGCTTGGTATCCTTTCGTTTTCAAAATGCATATCTCAAGTGGATTAGTTGCGATGACCATCGGTACCATTCAAATTTTACCGAATGTTTTGCGGAAATGGCATCGACAATTGGGATACATTTATGTCATCGCTGTTGGTACGAGCAGTTTGGCAGCTTTAACTATCGCACCATTTTCCATGGGTGGCTGGATCAATACAGTTGGCTTTTCTTGTCTTGCTATTCTTTGGGGCACTAGCACTTATCTGGGCATTCGATATGCGATCAAAAAGGACCTCAAACAACATCGCCGATGGATGTGGATAAGTTATGCATTGACTTTTTCGACTATTCCGCAACGTACAATGTTAGTGTTGGCATTAATAACTAATATTCCTTTCATTTCCATCTATCAACTATCAGCTTGGCTACCCTGGTTACTCAACTTAATCATTGTTCACTATATTCTTCCATTCAAAACTGCTTAACATGATGTATCTACGTATCTTCTCGTTTGTATTATTTTCTTTTCTATTTGTCCAATCTGTTCATACGCAGTCCACCTACGATTTGACAGTCGAAGTCAAAGGCATCGAAACCTTAGAAGGCAATATTATGATCTGTTTGGTCAGCGATAAAAACAATTTCTTGGATGGCGGCTGCAAACGAGGCAAATCCATTCCTGCCAATCGCTCTACTGTCGAAGTCACTTTTGAGCAAAGTGCTGCCGGCTACTATGCGATCACCCTTTTCCATGATGAAAATAGCGATCAACAACTCAATACGGAGGGGCTTTTTGGGATGCCCAGCGAAAGCTATGGTTTTTCCAATAATCCTACTTTGCTATTTGGACCACCAAGTTTTGACAGGTGTCGATTTAAGTTATCGGAAGATCAGGTAATTCAGGTAAAGTTGAAGTAGTATTCTTGCTTCGGTTACACTGTACTAGTGTTTAGTTGGAAAAATATCAATATTGTTATTCGTCGCAGCTCTATTAAAGCTAAGTTTGGTAGATCACAATACTACCATTGTCGATCTCCACGAGGCAAACAGGATAATTAAAGGCTGATTGTATTCTATCGAAATTTTCTTCTAGAATTTGAATCAGCTTCTTTGTTGAAATATTACCCAAGTTGATTTTCAACAATTGCTTTGGTTGATGCTTAATTAGATGTGTATTCTTGAAGTCTTGATCTTTAGACATCACAACATACCTTTCCTGATCTGCATAAGCCACAATATCTTGGTCATCAGTAGACGATCCTTGAAGAATATCGTTTATGCGGACACTATCAACTCCCTTCTGTATTAAGTATTTGACCACTTTTCGAGCAACATGAACATCACATATTATTTTCATTAGACAGCAGGTTGATACGATTTAGCTGACATCAAATGTTTAGCGTAATTTAGAGCAGCTAAAATGTCTTCTTTTTCCAATTCAGGATGATCTTCCAAAATTTCATCTATTGTCATTTCAGAGCCTAATAAGTCGATAATCACTTCGACAGGCCAACGCATCCCTCTGATGCAAGGTTTACCGTGACAGATATTGGGGTCGATCGTGATGCGCTCTAGATATTTCATACTCTTATTTTCTTTTATTACAATGTTGAATACTTTTAAGTTTCAAATCTTAACCTACTCCTTTACTATCTTCCCTCGTCCCAACAACTCACCATCTGCCTGCCAAATTTGATAAAAATACAAGCCATTCGCCCAGTTGTGTAGCTGAATATCTAGCGTGTCTTCACTAAAAGTTTGAGCTAGCAAGAGTCGTCCTGTAGCATCAAAAAGAAGCAGTCTGCCTTCGGTTGGTGCGACTAATTGGAAAGTCAAGGTCTGATCAAAAGGATTGGGGAAGACGGTAACGCCACTTTCTGCTAATTCCCAATTGTTGACAGAAGTCACCTTCGGCAATTCCGACACCATGACATTGTTGGTCGTATTCGTAGTGATAGGCGGATTGAAGTCAAAGAAAATATCGGCGGTATTTTCGATGGCAGTGTTTTCATCTAAGCCTTCAGTTGGTGCAATCTTAAACGTCACAAAACCGTGACTCAAAGGTTCATTCGTCGTGCTATCGGGCAGTAAGATATTTCTGAACGTAAATTCGACCAAACCATCCGAATGTAACAATGTCTCATGCGGATGACTCGACAACACTGGCTTAAAGGTCTTCCAATCTAAATTCGGGTCGAGATAATCTTTAATGACCACCGTAAAAGCCGTATCCGTTCCTGTATTCTGAAAGCGGACGGTATATTCAAAGGTCTCCTCGAAAAGCGTATAGTTTTTGTCGTACTCGCCTGCTCGGTTGGGATAGACGAGTTTGTCATTTGGGTCATAGGCGCAGCGGATTTCGGAGGCGTAGTCATAGGTGCTGGAAAGTGCTAATTCGCCGTTATCGTTTTCGATGTAGGATAAAGCCTTCATACGGATGGTGTCGCCGAGGAAGTCGGTACCTGCGATTTCAAACATTAAATCGACGCGCTCATCTTCACTTGAAAATAACTGCTCGTAGTTCCAAAATAAGGTGTCGCCATTCACTGCTATCGGCTCGACTGCTGCTTCTATCAAAGTCACCAAATCACTCAACACCAAACCATATTGACCAGCACTCGGCACACAACCATCGTTTTGTACACTCAAAGTGAAAGGAACGGTGAAACCGCAACGGGTGGCAGCGGAGATGAGGCGAGCTTGGGTGTGTTGGTAGTCGGAGGTAAGTTTCAGCCCGAAATTTAATTCATATTTGAAATCACTAGGTACTGAGACAGAGTAAGTTGCAGTATCTGTAGAAAGTATCCAACAACTGTTGGGCGATATAGATACCTCATATTCACCATCACTTAAATAGTATCTAAATCTACCTTCTTCATCTGTATACGAAAAAGTAGCATTTGGTTCTACAGTTAAACTTATATTCTTCAGCACATACTCTGTTGAGTCAAAAAGTTTATTTTCGTTAATATCCCAGAATACTATTCCTTCAATAGAGGGTTCATCAAAAATATTCTCGTACCAAACTAATTTGTCTTCGTAAAATGAGGCTGAAATAATATCATCGTTTCCATCTTGATCAATATCAGCAAAAATGGTGTTTACATTCAAGTTATAACCTTCATGCGTAGCGACAATTATTGGAGTAGAAAAATTCTCTTCTCCATCATTTAGGAATAAGACTGTATGTTTTCTCTCATAGGCATTAGAAAGTATATCTACATCACCATCGTTATCAAAATCAATAGCTTCAATGTTACGAACATCGTCCATGTCTCTCGATATGGGTCTGGTTATGAATCTGCCAACACCATTATTCTCTAACCATCCAATAACGTCGTCTCTAGATGAAGCATATAGAACATCCATGTCGCCATCACTATCTATATCAACTGAATTAATATCTGCGATAATGAAAGAAAAGCCTAATGTATTTTCTTCTATAAATACATTACCTCCCTGATTGAGCATAATAGCAATTCTTTTATCGTCAAAAGAACAGAAAACATCAAGAAGTCCATCTTCATTAAAATCAAAAACTAATAAGTCAGTAGGTTTTTCTAATGAAGCAGAAATAATATGTTTCATAAATATATTACCGCTCTGTGTATTCTCGAACCATACTATCGAATTTTCGATTCTAGAACAGGCGAGGATGTCATTGTCACCATCATTATCGAAGTCAATACTCATCAACTTAGATGGTTCTGTGAAATCTGATGAAATGCTGTGCTGTTGTCCAAAGTTTCCGTCAATATTTTCGTACCACACTATCTCATTCCCGTTAGAAGCGAAAAGCAAGTCGATTTGGTCGTCATTATTTATATCTTTTAGAATGACATTATTTGGAAATTCGGTCTGTTTTGTTACTATTATTTCTTCTGAAAAACCATCTTGCTCATTTCTATACCAAGCAATTTTACCTTCAAACCAAGACGTGGCAATTACATCTAAGTCTGCATCTCCGTCTATATCCCCTATTGCCAAATAGAGTGGATAACTTGTTTGAGATGATATGAGACGAGGATCTGAGAAATTATTTCCTCCATAGTTTTCGTACCAACCAACCTGTTTAAAGTTATTAGCCATAAATATTACATCCTCAGTTCCATCATTATCTATATCCGCTGTGGTGATTCCTGATACGAATTCATCATCCGTAAATGGTATAGTTTCTACATTAAAAAGATTGAATCCTGAAAAATTTCCTTGCCCGTCATTCTCATACCAATTCAGCTCTCGAGAGCCGTCTTCTGAAGTGATAAGATCTAAATCATTATCTTGATCCAAATCTACCATTTTTAGTACGTGATGATCTTGAGAACCTGTAGGAAGTCTTCCTGAATTTGAGAAGTTTCCCCTCCCATCATTCTCATACCATCTGCCACTACCACCTCCGCTTCGAGATGACGTAGGATATATATCTAAATCTCCATCTCCATCTATATCTTCGGCAGAAGATGATCTTACTGAATAATTATTCTCAACTACTGTGTACTCCTCATTAAATTCGTTATTCCCATTATTTTTGTAATAAACCGTCTTAGCAGAAAAGGTGGATAGAATATCCATGTCTCCATCATTGTCTAAGTCGCCAACATGTAATTTATCAACACCATTACTTTCTGTAGCTACAATTTCGTGTTGCGAAAACCTATTTTCCCCTTCGTTTTTGAGCCAAATAATTGTGTTATTTCTATTCACTAGTGAGACTGTTAAAATATCTATATCTCCGTCTTTATCTAAGTCACTAAGAAAGAGAGTTTTTGCATTTATTATTTCTTCCGAGACTACGTACTGTTCAGAAAAGTCAGCGTTCCCATCATTTTCAAACCAAATGACTTTATTTTCATTGGAGACAGCAGCTATCACATCTTTTTTTCCATCATTATTAATATCTGCCGCACGCACTGCTGAAGCCCCATCTAATTTATTAGATATTATATGAATTCTTGAGAAATTATCGTCTAGATAGTTTTCATACCATCCAACTGTATTATCTGCAAACGATACTACTAAAACATCAGAATCACCATCCTGATCTAAATCTGCCATTACTAGGTCTCTAGTATCAGAAATCTCATGACCTGCAATGAGTTTTTCAGATGTAAACTGCCCCCAACAACCCCCAAATCCCATCAAAAGCAAAAGCGTAAATAGCGTTTTCATACGTCGTTTTTTGTTTGTTAAGTCGTAGTCGCCAAACTCGTTTGGCTGACTCAAAATGAATAATAAGAACAAGATAAAGGAAAGCGGAGAGAGCAGGAAGAAAACTTATGAAAAACGATTTTTTGGTCTAAAGCTAGAAGCAACGATCTCCAAAGGCAGCGCCTTGTCACCATTTGTAAAAATTCAGACTACAGCAGCATCGCTGCGACACCTAATCGCAACAAACATTAAAATTTTTAATATTTATAAAATCTTTTATATGTTTGCGTCAGTTGAATCATTTTCAACTTCCCTCCTCATGTGCTAATCAACTCAACATCGCAACTGACGACAGTTGCAGTATTTCATTTAAAAACACGAAAAATATAATCTTTCGATCCGTCAGTCATTTTTTCGGCTAAGTGATTCACTTAAAACGTGTCGAAAAGAATGGCTGACCTAATAATCGGAAGTTTATTTTTCGTCAATAGATTATTCTAAACCGATTACACATGAAAAAGACATGGACACTCCTGCTCTGCCTTTGCTTGAGCATTGGCAGTTGGGCGCAAACCACAATGGTTACTTATGCTGGCAACAGCGGTCAAGAAGGATTTTATGATGTGGTACAGCTTTCCGACGGTACTTGGCTGGTCGGCGGCTATGCAGACAACTTGAACTGGATCGCTTCTTCTGTTCCCAAAACCCAAATCACACTCCCAAGTGACATCAAAAATGGAAACGGCAGTAATCGCTACGCCATTCTGCTTCAATTTAGTTCCGATTTTACTCAAATGCTGCAAGTCGTTCATTTTCCGCAAGGCGCAGCCGAAAATATTCGCTTCATCAAAACGACGAATGTACCTGGCACTACAACTGGTGACATTTACATCAGCGGAGATACACAAGATAGCAAAAGCAATAATGGCGGCTATTTCATCGCTCGCCTCAATGCTAATTTTGTTAGTTCCGTACCGACTGCGGTCACCTACGCTCACCCGATTTGGGCAGAAGGTGAGATTAAACGCAACCATCCCTGGGATGTGGGCAGCAATGGGCAAGTTGTCTATGTGCGCGGACAAACACATGCGCACGATTGGGCAGCGATGTACCAGCTCGATGCGAGCGGAAACCGGATGATCGTAGAGCATTGGCGGACACATTGGAAGACGGCTGGCGGTGAATACTATGGCGATGCAAGTGATGTTTCGGGCGGTTTATCTGCTTTAGATTATAGCGGAATGGTACTCAAACGGGGCAATCGCTGCAACTTTCGTTCTCAAACGCAAGCCGACTACGACGCCATCCTACCCGATGGCAATGGCAGTACAAAAAAAGGGAAATGGCCCCTCGATGCTTTCTTCGATAGCCCTTGTAGCCCTGGTAGCGGACCCACTTCAGGGCGAGGTTATACCGGTTACAAAACTGGTGGCACGGCAGTTTATGGCGCATCGAGTATCGCCATAGATCGGCGCACGAATGATGTTTATTTGGGTATGAATATCAAATCAGTTTTGCCAAGCGGCAACCCAGATTTCGAGCCAGCAGTGCTTGCTTTTACTGCAGATGGCGAACTGAAATGGTGGAGCAGATTGTATCATGAAATTCATCCTGACAATGGAAACTATTTAACTTCCACACCCGATCAATATGTCGATGCCTTAGCGATTGATTATACACAATCTGCCACTTTGGTCGTCAATGCGCGCTGTCATGGCAACAATGTCGAAAACTTCTGGGAAGGCAATACCATCGCTGCGAACGGCTCAGCCAATGGTTTTCAAAATCGCTTTACAGGTACAAGTGGCAACATTCACATCAGCTGGATCGGAAAATTGAAGCTTGATGACGGCATCTTGCAGCACAGCACCTACGTCGCCGAATATCCCGAAGGCAACACCAACTTTGGCAGTTCAATTGCCGATCCTAACCTTCAAAATTGGCCCAATCCGAATGCTGGCTGGCCTAGTGTGAATACGACTAGACTCGCCCGCAACAATATGAAGGTGACTGCCGATGGCTCGGTTTGTATTTTGGGCAAAGGTCGCCGTACCATCACGACTGCCAATGCCCACCAACAAATGCCACTCCCCAACAATGGCGAAACAGGCACTTGGAATCAGTTTGCTCGCGTATATCAGCCCGATTTGTCGATGCCGCTTTATAGCTCTTTGCTGACGGGCGATTGGGACAAATCGACGGGGCAAGGGGGCGACAATACGGAGCTGTTTGGTGTTTGGAAAACGCAGCAAGGAATCGTTGTAGTAGGCAGACATACCGAAAGTGGTGGTTCGGCAAAAGGCAATGATATGCCAACTACTGCTGTGCCAAGCTGGGGAAATAGTAGCGCGAATAACGAAAGTGCCATTCTAGCCTTTTTCACTGCCACCAATCTCGAAAATGCTGCCGATGCACCTATGGGCGGTGTGCTGCCTGTAGAGTTTACTGGATTTTGGGGCAAAAGAGAACAATCAGAAGCGGTCAACTTACATTGGTCAACAGCTTCTGAGATCAATAGTGATTATTTTGAAATTCAGCGGAGCGAGGAAGGAAAAGTTTGGAAAGGACTCGGTCAAGTCAATGCGGCTGGCAATAGTTTACTGCCTTTGGACTATGCGTTTGAGGATGTGGATGCGCCGAGTGGTGTCATTTACTATCGACTAAAGCAGGTAGATTTAGACGACACCTTTTCTTACAGTTCTGTCATTGCGGTAAAAGCAGTAGATAAAACGAAGGAACTCTTGGTCTTTCCCAATCCTATCAGCAATCAGCAATTGATGATTCAGCTCTCCGAAGCACAGCAATTGGAGCGCGTGGAAGTCTACGATTTTACCGGAAAATTGATTTGGCAGCAAGCGATTCAGCAGCGGACTTCTTCTTGGCAGGTACAGTTGCCACAGGCGATGAAAGGTACTTATTTGCTGAAAATTTATAGTGATCGGGATGTTTGGCGGGAGACGGTTGTGGTATTGTGATGGCGTAATTTGAACCATAGAAAAGCATACAAGGACATCTAAGTTTTGATTTTTGGTCGTTACGAAAAAAGGTGTTGAGCAAAATGAACTGGCTCAACACCTTTTTTGTCTTACAAGAAAACACAAAGAAATGGAATACACTTCTGCCATCATCGGCATGACCATCGCTGCTGTAGTCGCTTTTCTCGTCGCTAAAGATGCGCAGCAAAGAGGCATGAATCCTGGACTTTGGGCGCTCGGCGTTTTTGCATTGATGATTGTTTTCTTGCCGTTGTATTTGATTTTGCGGAAGCCGAAGGTAGAATCTATGGACTAATTTAGTTCCGCAACCACAGCCTCCTCCACCATCGCCAACGCTCGATCCAAGTCCCCAATCAAGTCATCCGCATCTTCTACACCGACGCTCAATCGAATCAAGGAATCCGTCAAACCGACACTGATTCTTTGCTCCCTTGGAATAGAAGCATGTGTCATAGAAGCTGGATGACCGATCAGTGATTCTACGCCACCCAAGGATTCGGCGAGAGAAAACACTTCAGTATTGCTCAGAATGGACTTGGCAGCCTCGAAAGTATCTTGTTTCAAGCCAAAAGAGACCATACCACCGAAGTCACGCATTTGTTTCTTAGCAATTTCATGTCCTTGATGATCTTCAAAGCCGGGATAGTAGACGTGGCTCACTGCCTCATGTCCACGCAAGTATTCCGCTACTTTTCGCGCATTTTGGCAAGCACGTTCTACTCTCAAATGCAGTGTTTTAATACCACGCAATGCCAAAAAGCAATCTTGAGGTCCTGGCACTGCTCCGACCGCATTTTGTAAGAAACGCAATTCGTTCGCTAAAGACTCATCCTTAGTGATGACCGCACCTAGCACTAAGTCAGAGTGTCCACCGATATATTTTGTCGCAGAATGCAAGACCAAATCTGCCCCCAAATCCAATGGATTTTGCAAATAAGGCGATGCAAATGTATTGTCTATACAGATGATTGGCTGAAACTCGCCACGCAAGGCACAGACCGCTTCGATATCGACGACATTGAGCATTGGATTGGTAGGTGTTTCTACCCAAATTAAGCGTGTATTTTCGTTTAGTACAGATTTGATATTGTCGATGTCTTGCATATTGACGTAGCGCGATTTGATGCCATATTTTTCAAAAATACGCGTCATCAACCGATAAGAGCCACCATATAAGTCATTGCTAGAGATGATCTCATCACCCGGCTTTAGTAGTTTCAGCACAGCATCCATAGCTGCCAATCCACTTGCATAACAAATGGCATCTGTCCCATTTTCTAGGGCTGCCAAATTGTGCTCCAAGACGGTACGCGTCGGATTTTGCGTACGGGCATATTCGTAGCCTTTGTGCTTGCCCGGCGAGTCTTGCACATAAGTTGAAGTCTGAAAAATAGGTGTCATAATGGCTCCAGTGGACGGATCAGGCTCTACACCTGCATGTATGACTTTGGTCGCAAATTTCATTGATTTAGATTTCACGCTAGTTGTATTTATTGTTTATCAATTAGCTAGTAGCCGTTAGCTGTTAGCCTATTCAGTGCTAAGCAAAAATTCAGTAATAGCATAATAGGTTTGAATATCTCTTTTTATTAAAAGAGGTTATCTATTGCTGAAAAAGCTATGGAAAATTAAACTGGATGATCGTGGAGATAGTTGCAAAAAATAAGAGAAGAAAGAGTGAGTGACGAGCAACAAACGTGTGCTTATTGCTCCAACTCACTAGAAATGCAACATTAATATTAGTTTGTGACAAAGCTAGATAAATTATCCAAAACGCATATCGCATGGCAAAAAAATTAATGTGAATTGTCAAAAAAAATATCCACGATTCTACTAAATGCTAGCTAAAACCCTCTTATACAATCAATTTCACATCAAAAAAATCAAAATACATCATTCAAATTTATTCAGATTTTCAGAGGAAAGGGTTCTGAAATAAATGACATTCAATTTTTATCGGCATCTTGTCGTTTGCTCTTCAAATCGAATCAGCAATTGTATGTACAGATATATTTTAGCTCTATTTTTGATATTGCCTTTTCTTTTATCGGCTCAAAATGATCTGGCTATCGGGCAATGGAAATCACACCTCCCCTATCGACAAGCCGTAGATGTGACCCAAAGTGATGAACGCATTTTTTATGCGACAGAGTGGTCTATTTTGGCATTGGATAAAGTCGATTTTGCCGCTCAGTTCATTTCTAAAGTCAATGGGCTGAGCAACGTAGGCGTCGAGCGCATTAAGTATAATCCGTTCAGCGATATTTTGGTAGTTGTCTATACCGATGGCGTCATTGATTTGCTGAAAGAAAAAGGTACGATCAGCCTCAATGCCATCAAAAATTTCAACAACATTATCGGAGAGAAGCGCATCAATGATCTTTTCGTCGAAGATGAGCGAATGGTCTATTTGGCAGCGAGTTACGGCATTTCAAAATTGAATATAGCGGAGGAAGAGTTCGTGTATTCTACGTTTACGGGCATCTCCGTTGAGAGCGTAGTGCGCTATCGAGACGCGATCTACGCAGCCACTGAAGAAGGTATCTATCGCACGACCATAGACAATCCTTTTCCCGAAGATTTTAGCACTTGGCAGCGACTAGCCGAAGCAGTAGGTTTTCCACAAGACTATAGCAGTAAAAGAATGGGTGTGTTTCAAGATCGATTATTCTTGAATATCAACGAAGGATTGTACTTCTATGACGGCAATGAATTGACTGAATTTTATGCCGAAGACGACTATCAGATCGCCTATTTTTCTACAGAAGGTAGCAATATGATCGTCGGGCTGACACGCGGTACACAGCGACAAGGACGACTCCTTTTTGTCGATACTGAGCTGACTATCAATCAATTAGATAATAGCTGCGTTTTCAATCCTTTCGCAGCTATCGAAGACAATCAGCGTGATGGCTTCGTATGGTTTGCCGATCAAGGCAGAGGATTTAGATATGCAGAAACGCCTGACTCTGACTGTCAAAGATTATCCTTTACGACTTCTCCTTTTTCGCATCATGTGAGAGACATTACCGTCGCTGATGACGAAGTCTGGGTGGCTTCCGGCAATTTGAGTCCCACTTTTTCGCCGCTCTTCCGTCCGGATGGTTTTTTTCAACTCAAAGACGGACGATGGTCAGAGTACAATCGAAATACGCCCGGCAATCTGCGCAATCAAGATATATGGGACTTCATGCAAGTGGTCGTTCATCCTGACAATCAAACCGTCTACGCAGCTGCTTTCATAGAAGGGTTGATCGAATGGGACAGAGAAGAATTTACCATCTACGACGATAGCAATTCTAGCCTAAATAATGCCATTGGAGACATCAACAGAACACGTGTCAGTGGCTTGATTTTTGATGAACAAAATAATCTTTGGATCGCCAATTATAGCGCAGAACGCCCCATTTCTGTCTTCACCGATGCAGGCGAATGGCAAAGCTTTTCCACCGCTTCCTGCCAGTCTGAAAATACGCTCCTCGACCCTATCGTCGATCCTTTTGGCTACAAATGGTTCGTCACGTCCGGCAACAATGCAGGTATCTTGGTCTACGATAGTGGCATAGATCCACTCGATCCAGATGACGACCGCTGCCGACTTTTGACTACTAATAATACAGAACTCCCCACCAATCAAGTCAATACCATCATCGTCGATACAGAAGGTAGCATTTGGGTAGGTACGTCAAAAGGCGTTGCCGTTTCTCAAGGTTTCGATCCTTTTGAGGATAATTTTGATTTTTTTCTCCCCAAGACGGATCAGGACGCCAACAATCTCGGATTACTGCTGAGTACAGAAGAAGTACGCACCATAGCCGTCGATGGCGCAAATCGAAAATGGTTCGGGACGAGTAGCGGTATCTTTGTGCAGTCGGCAGATGGGACGGAACAACTAGCGCGATTTACCAGCGAAAACAGTCCGCTTTTTGACAATACGATTCTCGATATTGCCATTGACCCAAAAAATGGAGAAGTCTACATCGGGACGACCAAAGGGCTGTTATCGTATAGAGGAGAAGCCACAGAAGGCGGCTTTGTTAATAGCTTTGATGCTTACGCCTACCCCAATCCGGTGCGCCCCGAATATACAGGTCCTATCGCCATTACCGGACTTGCCGCCAATGCCAATGTCAAAATCACAGATGTACACGGTCAGCTTATTTTTGAAACAACTGCTCTGGGTGGACAAGCGATCTGGGACGGTACGGATTATAATGGTCGCCGTGCTAGTTCAGGTGTCTATTTGGTATTCGCGACGAGCGACAATAATTTTCAGCCGGATGCGGCTGTGGTGGCTAAGATATTGGTGATGAAGTAGGACATAGCTTCGAGAGTTGAGAGAGCTTCGAGAATTAAGAGAGGCAATGTTTCCATGACCCATGACCTATGACTCATGACCCATATCAACTTCAACTTTCTCAAACTTCACCTCCGGCACAGGCATCCGATCTTCCTTACGCTTTTTGTAGAGGGCGTACGTCCAGTTGAACAACCAATTGCGAGGCACAATCCATAGCCAAGCTTGGCATTTGCGCCAAAGCGGAAGTTGTGCTTCCCGTCTTTGCCAGCTTTTGGGGATGTAGATATTCAATGCTTGTAGTTGTTCCGGCAAATGGCGATAGCGACGCTGCAAAAACCAAATCGCTGTGCGCGGAATGCTGAGTCGGTGCTGATTGAATTTTTGTTCGGGTATGGTATCAGGTAGCCAATCCTTGACGACCAAGAATGCATACAATTTCTTTAAAACAGATGTTGGCTGTCGCATCAATTCTTCCTGAAAAAGGATGAAGATTTGCGATCTGTCGTAATGCACCAACCAATTGCTCAACAAAGTAACATAGTCTGTCCGTGAGGTGTTCCTAATCGAACCAATGTGCAACAAAGCATTCTTGGTGTCTCTCTTGGTGAGTCTTTTGTGTTGATAGTTGGAGAGTTCCATGAGGGCGTGCGACCAAGCGCGGGTGATCGGTTCGCGCAGCACCACAACCAATTTTGCGTCCGGCAACACCTTTTTCATATATTCAATACGAGCTTTTGGCATATCAAAATAATTGGGCGACCGCTCGCCGACCATCTTTTTATCTGCTATCGTTGTATTGAAAAAAGCAGTGTAGTCGTCAAAGCGATCTACAGAGCGATTGAAAAAGTGCATCTCTTTGGGCGAATCCAAAATATGTATCTGCGGATGCTGATGCAACAAAGCTTGCAAAAAAGCAGAACCACTCCTTTGCGCCCCGATGATGACAAAGTCCGGCAAGCGTGTATTGATGGGTATTTTTAGAGTTGCTTTTTGCGATGTGTAAGACATTATTTCATAGTATGTATAGTGTGCATAGTCTATTCTTAGAGCGAAGCATTCAGATATATCTTCTGCTCCACCCATTTTTGTAATTTGGGATGTCCGAAGGCTTCTTTTAGTTTATCCAAGTGGCTGACTTTGTGCATATCTGTTCCCAAAAAATCAACTAAATTATCTTTCAGCATTCGCTGTGCCAATTGCTGAACAGGCTTGCCATAATGTCCCGTCAGCGAGAGCAAATTGACTTGTAACAGACAGCCTCGCTCTTTGAATTGCTGATATTTTTCAAACTCACGAGCGTAGTAGATATAGCGCTCCGGATGAGCGAGAATGGGGCGATACCCTTTGGCACACAACTGAAAAATATACTGTTGCAATTTTGGTATTTCAGAATAAAAAGACATTTCTACCAAGACGTAGTTGTCTCCGAATGTCAGCAACTGATTGTTTTGTAATAATTCTTCGAATTGCTCATCCATGAAGTACTCTGCTGCTGCTTCCAGCTCTATTTCAATACCTTTTTCCTCCAAGTGTTTTCGTAAGCGATCGTAAGCATCTTGGATCGTCGCTTTTGTATTGGGGTAGTATTCTGAATAAATATGCGGTGTTGCGATTAGCTTTCGATAGCCTAGTTTTTTGAGTCCTAAAATCAGCTCGACTGACTCCTCCAGATTCTGCGCACCATCATCTATGCCGGGCAACCAATGCGCGTGCATATCCACTCCTAAACTAGACAAGTCGGCAACACGAGATTTTCTTTTGAATAAATTCAGCATATTACAATCGTTATTGGACTATACGGGAAAGATGAAGAAATGATTATCTAAATCGAAGTCAAATTAACACTGAGTTCACAGTTTTTATATTTCCACAAAGATACGCCCCCTTTTCTGAACACCTGACCATATTAAAACGCTCTTTGTTTATCAAGTCTATTAGCATTTTCTATTTTTGCCAGCAAGAAACATCATTGTTTGAGTTCAATAATAGATTATTCCCTATGGTTATCGGGAATAGCTCAATTATTTCACCTTTCCCACTATGCAGAATCGAGTCATCATTCAAAATGTTTATCCCGAAGTCGACTGTGGCGCACACTTCATCAAGCGCATCGCAGGCGAACGCGTACAAGTTAAAGCCGCGATCTTTGGAGATGGACACGATCATATCCGCGCTGCAGTCAGCTACAAACCATCGACTGCCAAAAAGTGGACAGACAGCCTGCTACAACAACACGGCAATGATGACTGGTCGGGTAGTTTTGTGGTCGAAAAGGAAGGATTTTATGACTACCGCATCGAAGCTTGGGTCGATCATGTGCTCAACTGGTACGAAGGATTCCAAAAGAAATATAAGGATGGTCAGCCGATGCAAGTCGAATTGCAAATTGGGCATGACTTCTTGATGAAAGCTGCCGACACTTATCCAGCAAAGACCGGTAAAATCCTCAAAAAAGCCGCCAAAGACTTACTACAAGATGACTATGAAGCAGCGGTGCGCTCGGTATTGACAGAAGATTTTGCGCAGATGGTGGCGAGGTATCCATTCAAGCAGCACGTCTCCATCTACGATAAAAATTTGCGTGTACGCGTCGGTCGCAAGAAAGAGATATTTAGTGCTTGGTACGAATTTTTTCCACGCTCTTCGGCTAAGGAAGTCGGGAAACACGGGACATTTAAAGATGCAGAGCGATTGATTCCACGCATCGCCGAATTGGGTTTTGATGTGATCTATTTTCCACCCATTCATCCCGTCGGAAAAGTCAATCGAAAAGGCAAAAATAATGCTGTCACTGCCAAAGAAGGCGAGCCGGGTTCTCCTTGGGCAATCGGTAGCGACGAAGGCGGACACAAGTCCATCAGTCCTGAATTGGGTACGCTAGCAGAATTTAAAGATTTCATGCGCGAAGCCAGCAAATATGGCATCGAAATCGCGATGGACATCGCTTTTCAGGCAGCACCCGATCATCCTTGGATCAAAGAGCATCCGGAGTGGTTCATCTGGCGACCGGACGGCACGATTGCTTATGCCGAAAATCCGCCAAAGAAATATCAAGACATCGTTCCTATCAACTTTGAGACCGAAGACTGGCAAAATTTATGGGATGAGCTGACAGATGTCTTCATCTATTGGTGCAAACAAGGCGTTCGCATTTTTCGTGTCGACAATCCACATACGAAAGCCTTCCGTTTTTGGGAATATTGCATCGAGAAAGTACAGAAAAAATATCCTGATGCGATCTTCCTAGCAGAAGCCTTTACGCGACCAAAAATCATGGCGAAGTTGGCGAAACTGGGGTACTCGCAGTCATATACTTATTTTACTTGGCGGACAGATAAGAAGGAAATGGAAGAATATTTGACGGAACTCACGCAGACGGAGTTACGCGAATATTATCGCCCTAATTTCTGGCCCAATACACCGGACATCCTAGCCTATGAAATGATGTACGCCAACTCCAATCAGTTTGCCAAACGCCTACTGCTAGCCGCGACGCTATCCTCTAATTATGGTCTCTACGGTCCCGCTTATGAGTTCATGGATCACACGCCCATGGGCAACGGCAAAGAAGAATATTTCAACTCTGAAAAGTACGAAATTAAAGTCCATGACTGGGATACTCGCAATCGCATCACCGACTTGATGAAGCAAATCAATCGCATCCGTCGTGAGAACTCGGCTTTGCAAGACACTTATAACATTCACTTTACGAAGACGAGTAGCGATCAGCTGATGAGCTATATCAAAGTCAGTCAAGATCGTAGCAATATCATCTGGTGCGTCATCAATTTTGATCCCAATCAGACGGTAAGCGGCTTTGTGGAAGTACCAAAACAATTGTTGGGCATTCAGGGCGATGTGCGTCTCCGCTTATATGATTTGCTGCGCAACGAAACTTACTACTGGAGCAATGACTGGAACTATGTGGAGATCAATCCGTCGCGGTTTCCAGGGCACGTGATGAAGTTGTTTTAGCTGTTAACTGTCCAACAGAAATATGACTTAAAAGGTCCGATCCCCACCCAAAAGCGTTGTTTGAAAATTTTCAAACAACGCTTTTTCTTTTTCTACAAATCAAATCGCCGTTTCAGTGCAGCTTTCAAAGCTTCCATTTCTGGTGCGTCCATATTGCTATCATAGTCGATGAGTTGTTGCTCATGTACCGTCATGATGCGGTTGACTTGCAGCGATCTACCTCGCCAGGGTACGACTTCATCATTGCGGTGTCGTTTGGTGATGCGTGTCGAAATAGGAATAATTTGAAAGTGATCGTCGAATTGATTGAAGTGGTCAGCACTGATAATGATGACGGGGACGCGCTGTCCATAGATGTTGGCGAACCAAATGTTGGAGCGGTATTTTCTAGTCATAGCAGATGGTTTTTGGTACAAAAGGCGTTTCTGAGCTAGTGGAAAACAGTATGTTTATAAAACCAAGATCAACAGATTTTAGTTCCTGAGTCCGGCTATTTTTCATCAAAAGCTATCCATAGAATGGGCGCGTAAGAGATAACTCTTACGCGCCCATTTTTTACCAATACGATAGCTATTAGACTTGTGATGTGCGATTAGTACTTCACCAACTTATGCGTTGTGATTCGATCTTGGGTTTTCACTTTGACTAGATATATTCCACTCGCTAGACCACTGGTATTGACCATTACATTGTTGTCGGTATAAGATTGTCGAGCAAGCAACGCGCCTTTGGCAGTATAGACTTCGACTTCTATTGCTTGCTGTTCGGTATGGCTGATGTGAAAGAAATCGCTGAATGGATTGGGCGCGATCATCACTTCGTTTTGCTTGCCTTCGAGCTGCACGACCTGTATAGGCGAATACTCGTGACTGCCATCTAGATCGACCATTTTGAGGCGGTAGTAGTTTTTGCCTGATTTGGGTGTCTCGTGATGATAAGTATAAGCTTGCTCGGATAAGCTATTTTCACTGCCCATCACTCTCCCAATACTCGTAAACGTTTTGGCGTCTGTGCTGTGCTGCACTTCATAGTGACTGAAGTCGATTTCGCTAGCTGTTGTCCAAGTTAGTTGTACGCCTTTTTGTTCTGCTTTGGCATCAAAAGACAACAGTTCGACTGGCAGGGTAGAGTTACAAGCGACTTTAAATCCAGTATTGACTTGCTGTACGATATTACTGTACCACCATGTATTCAATGTATTTTTGTCTCCGTAGCCGATGGTGCTGGCGTCATCCACCCAATTACAACTAATAGCGTTTGGTTGAAAATTTGTCCAAGTTCGACAGTCATCCATCTGACAGCTACATCCGTCTATATCGTTGGTTTTTGGTTGACCTGTTCCGGTAGTTGTTTGTATTTCAAACTGAGTTGCGGATAGACCAAGATTATTACGTGTAAAATAATCATCGCTACCATTAATATCTACATCATCCCAGTACAAGTGATTCGTGGAAATGGTTGCATTAGGGCAGATCGGGCGAACGGTCTCTACACAAAAACCGCTCTTCAAAAACTCTACATCATAAGCTGCCCAATGATTGACCCCCTGCGTGTATACACTTAATATGCAGACTTCTTCTAGCATCAATTCTCGTCCCATACCATCCTTTCCATCCCACGAAAGCATCTGGCTGACTCCTGCTTCTACGGCACTGACAAAAGTGGCTAATTTTACATCATCCATATCTTGGTAGTCTCCGTTACAGTTGGCATCTATGTAAACAGCAAATTCTCCGGCTTTGGAGACAATAAACTCTATCCCTTTTAATTCGGTCGCTTCGTTGTTGCAGCGCACAATATTTTTACCGACTATCGCACCACAGATATCGTCAGGGCTAGGGAATAAGCTTATATCCGGTTCGTTTAAGAAGACACTGTGGTTGTCAGCGATCGAACTGTTTGTTGTATTCGCATATTCTACAGATTGGCGACTTGCGATGATATCTAGACTACCATCAGATTGTAGTATTTTTTGTGCACCAAATGTATTAAATGCTAGATTAAAGGATAGCCCTTGAAATTGAGCGACACTGGATGTAGCGCCAGAAAAGTCAATTTTAGTAACGAAGCCCATTTCTGTGTAGGAATATATCGTACCATTGAATTTGCGATCCCAGTCACACTCTGGTAAATCGTAATAACTGACAGGCGGTGTACGTATCCCCCAGTTTTTTGAGTATAATCTTCCCGTCTGGATGGTATTCGTTGCATCTGCAACTGTAATGTCAAAATGTTTTAGTCGTACAAGATGATCGACGTCCGCAAATTCAATGGCATACGTTCCTCCAGCATTGGGACAAAACTTATAGACATCCTGCCCATTAACAGTTCGAGTCACTGAATAACCTCCTGCAATTCCTAGTGCTGAAGGCCCTGCTGCGTCTGACCAGTTACCAATATTCGAAGTGTAGTCATCTATACTGTAAGGACCGTGTACTACTCCATTTGTATTGGCATCTACTATTCTAAATGAATAATCACTAGCGATAATAAATCCATCTTGATTGGCTTCTCCAGATAATCCTAAATAGGGTAGTGCTAAAAATGTAATGCTCTCATTTTTAGATTATAGTGGCAAATAAAATACTTAATAGCTCCAATATGTTTAGTGATTGATTTTGAGAAGCTTAAAGCTTTTCTCACTAGCCTGGAGGCTCTTTGCCTAAGCGT
>JBCDHX010000093.1:0-23069 GCA_038749535.1 Bacteroidota bacterium | reverse complement strand
TTACTTCATACGCAGGTTATTTAAGAATTACAAAATCTGTAATTTTTAGAATGTCTTTTTTTATTTCTTAAAAAAATAAAAATTGATATACACGGCCGCACCAAAGCTCGTCGCATCTGTCGAGACCAATTTGTAGCCGTTGCGGCTGTATTCATCTAGTTTTTCCTGAACGTCTTTTTGAGAGTCTTTCGCAATATGCTTTCTGTCCAAGGTCATTTTGGAATAGTAGATCAGGGTTTCGACTTTATAGTCACTCATGATTGTTGTTTTTAATGAAAATGTCGTGCGAAGTTAGTAAATGAAATAAGATAGAAAACTCAGAAAAAAGCAGATACTCGTTTTTGCCAAGTGGAATCAGCTATATCAGCCGAAATTTAACAGGTAAGATATACACAGTATTTATTGGAATCCCATCTTGATGACCGGGTACTTCCCATTTATTTAGGTATTCAGAAACTACTCTCATGGCTTCTGCATCGCAACCCCCACCTATTGATCTGACGATCTCAATATCAGATATACGCCCATCCGATCCAATAACAAATTGTAGCACAACCATTCCTTCAATATCTCTCTGACGAGCAGCTAACGGGTAGTCAAGATTTTTATAAAGTGCTTTAGCAGCTGCCATTTCAGAGCAATCTCGTCGTTGTTCCTCGTTTTGTTTACTGAGACAGTATTTCATATATAAGGGACGTTCTTCTGGGGAAGTGAAATACAGCTTTGACTCGTCATCGTTGAGTGTACCGTTCTCGAAGGAGTGCCATTTTCCATCTAGTTTTACTGTATAGCTTCTATTGTAGTAAGTACCCAATGCTTCAAACTTTGCAGGTGTTATAACTTGACCAACTGAATCCATCAACCCCCAAAGGTGTTGTTTCATAAAGACGAACTGTCCTCTTACAGTCGTAATCTCATCATAGATATTGGATACTTGTTTGCCTGTATTGTCGATTAGCCAATATTGCTCTCCTTTTTGCACGAAAGTAACAGACGAGAAGAAGCTATGAACTTTATCATATTCCAATGGAACAACGACTCTCCCATTTTTGTCTATGAATCCCCATTTGTTGCCGTCGGAAACAGCTGCTAATCCATTATGAAAGTAATCAGCGTCTTTAAACTTGGTTTTTAAAATTAGCTTACCTCCTCCGTCTACATACACATATCTTTTTCCTTTTTGTTGAGGATAGATTTCTTGAGCATGAATATTATGAGACATAATAGAAGAGAGTAAGAGAGAAATAATACAGAAATGATTAATCATACTTATAGTAAAGTAAAGGAGACAGTATCACAGCTACTAGGTGATAAATCAGTAAACCTGCGATTGAAACGAAAATGAATAGGTAACAATAAACTACGTCAATGAAGATAGTTTGTTACTGCTAATTGGACATGAGTCAACTAGATTTCTCCTATATGGTTATCATTTTCATGAGACATTGCACTCAAAATACCTTCCTTCATCGCAAAAGTAGAAGTCGTCAACTCATTGACTGTCAATTCGTTGAGTACCCATTGAATCAATAAAAAAGCGACGCTAATGTATTTGACACGCTCTCTTGGGATTTCGGGTGTTTGGTATAGTTGAGCTTCTGTACTTTGCAGAACTTGCGCTTTGAAAGCACCAAAATCGGTGAGGTCAGAAGTGATGGAGAATTGATTCTTTTCTATGCTCGGCAAATAGGCTGCCATGACATCAAAAGTGCCAGAAGCTCCAATCAAACGCGTCACAGGAAACTGCTCTAAAGCTGCACTAACAGGCGCGAGCTGCTCATCCAAAAATCCAAGGAGATCATGTTGTTCTGTTGCTGTCATGGGGTCACTTTTATGGAATCGCTTCCACAACACAGAGACGCCCACTTCAAAACTCGCCGCCCAAAACACTTGTTGTGCATCGGCGATAATGAACTCTACGCTACCACCACCAATGTCCATGATGACGACTCTTTCGTCCGCTTGAATAGGGACAGCTAAGCGGACGCCTCGATGAATCAAAGCTGCTTCTAGATCACCACCGATGACTTCGATGTCGATGCCTGTTACTTCTTTCACTTCTTGCACAAAATCGGCACTATTGCACGCTGCACGTAAAGCTGCTGTCCCGATGGCTTTGACATTTTTGACGTTCAACTGCTCCAGTACTTCTCCGAAATGTCGCATGGCGAGTACGCCTCTTTGGAAAGCGACTTCACCTATGGTTTCGATACCTTCTTCTCCCAATTGGACGTAGATGCGCTCCTGATGTAGCTTGTGAAATCCATTGTCGACGACCTGAGCGACGAGCAAATGAAAGGTATTTGTGCCTAAGTCAATGACGGCAAAATTTTGCATAAGTGTTTAGGTTGAGTTCTTGTATGGGAACTAACCTTACGAGGGAGAGATTGGTTGCAAAAACCGTAGAGCTATCATGGTGGTCAAGGCAATGTGTACTGAACTTGAGCGTTCAAATAAGTAAATCTTCTTCATTAAATTAATCACAACAAAACTTACAGGAAATGAAAAACACGCTTATCGTTTTATTGGCGTTATTTACTTGCGGTACATTGCAAGCTCAGTTCGGCATCAAATTGGGTGGAAATCTAAGTGCTGTTGGTAGCTATGGCAATGCAGAAGAAGGCGAGTCTGTCGGTCTAAAGCCGGGTTATCAAGCTGGTATTTTTTATCATGCGGGCAGTTCCAATCCGGTTGGATTTTTAGTTGAATTAAACTATGAAGCCAGAGGTACTATCTCTAAGAAAGACTATTCTATTAATTTACCAATTGCAGATCCCTCGGGAACGAGAGTAGGTATCGGAGATTTTGATACTAATCAAGAAGCTAATGCAAGACAAAGCTATATCAATCTTCCTCTTTTGGTGACTTTCGGTGGGGAGAGAGTACGTTTCTATGCTGGTCCGAATATTGGTTATTTAGTATCTGCGACTGCCGATTTTGACCGTACCATCGAAGGTCGATTTGAAAATAATCCATCTTTGACTACAAACCTAGAATTGGAAGACGTCGATTTTCAAAACTATGAGTCTTTTAAAGAAATCTTTATAACTGAACCCGCAGAGGATGGCGACTTTGTCAATTCCTTAGAATTTGGACTGAATGCTGGTGCAATGCTATTCTTGGGTGACCAATTATTTTTAGATTTACGCATTAGTTAAGGACTGAGCGACTCCACCAATGACAGCTATGACAATAGTATTTATCCTGATGAAAATTTCACTTTTGCGAGTCGAGAAGACACCGATCGAAATCTGAGTATTCAGCTAGGGTTAGGCTATCAGTTCTAAGCTCAAAAAAAAGAGTCAATTTTAAAGGAGAGACGGCATCTTGACAAATGGAGATGTAATTCTCCTTTTTTATTTTACCTGAATAAATTGCCCGTATTTTCCTCGTGTTGTCTGTATAGAAAGCCAATAGATGGCACTTGGTAAACGACTGATATTCAGTTGATTGTTTTCTCCTGTAGCATCAAATATTATTTGTCCTAATCCATTGGAGATCCATATACGCTCAATTTTGTCAGAAGGGAATTCAATCGTAAGATCACCAGATGTGGGATTCGGGAATACGACAGGTTGATCTACTTTTTGCTGATGAACAGTTATGATTTTGCTATATTCAGATTGTTGGTCATAATCGACTTGTTTTAGTCTATAGTAATTGCTACTCATCAATGGTCGCTCATCTGAAAAGTGATATTGTTGCGCCTCTATCGTCGTCCCTTTTCCTTCTATAAATGTCAAATTCTCCCATTGTTTTGCATCTACACTATGTTGTACAAAGAAACCTTCGTTATTCAACTCAGAAGCAGTTTGCCAGCTCAATTCAACACCACCTTCAACTGTTTTACCCTTAAAATAAACCAACTCAACAGGAACAGCGAGTTCTATCATCCGGAAAGAAATATCGCTTTGAGCATTGACTAAGTTAGACGTACTTACCTGAATGTAATAAGTCGTATTTGCTTCAAATACCATCGTTTCTGCTTCCCCAAAACCCATGCCATTATTGTTGTCGCGACAATCTATTTTTTGAAGTGGATGTGCGGTATCGTTATCCAAATCCATGTAAAAACCGATGCGCACTTCATTCGTTATATTGCCCGTTGTTGCGCTATTCATTTGAGCTTCAAATTGAATGAACTGTTCTTCTGTAGCAATGTAGCGATACCACCATGTACGATTGATGCCACAGGTCACTTCATCTATTTCTATCGTGGCTGAGTTACTTTCGGACGCAGTGATGTTATGAGAATAGGGGAGGGTGGTGACTTCGATGAAATCAGCCAAGTTGTCGTTGGCAGGCTGAGCTAACAATTGAAAACTGCTCAACAGAGAAATGAATGCGAGTAGGTGTAGTTGTTTTTTCATAGATGCTGTGTCTCTTATCGATAACCAAAAATACAAAAAACCGACAGCTCTTGACTACTAAGAACTGCGGTTGAAAATATGATGCTTATAACTGACTATCTGATAATCAATAATTTATGACGATTCATTTTTGCTCCTTGGCGAATCTGTAAAAAATAAAATCCGGCGTTCAAAAAATCAGTTGATATGGTTCTTCGGGTATTTGCGGATAGGTCTTTTTCTGCCCATTGTTGCACTACTTGCCCATTAGAATCATATAGTGATAACTCAGCAACCGGAACAGAAGTAGTTGTAAATTGAATGGTCAAAAAGTCACTCGCCGGATTTGGATAAATAGTCAATTCAACATCACTAAATATTTCGTTTCTATTTTCTATTACCTCTTCACGACTGCTGGAACAAGATGCTATGCTTGCTCGAAACTGACTACCACTTTTGGCATGAAAACCAGGACTTAACGTGATGCTTTGTCCCGCTTGATAGGAAACATTGGCACTACTTTCAATATCTGCTTGAGAGATGATTGTCTCACTTGCAGCATATGAAGGTGTACTGCTTTCCACAACATTGTCATCGAAACTGAGACTGACTTGACAGTCTGCTGTGAACGTGATAAATACATGATCCATTTCATTCAAACAGACTGCATCGGTGACGGTCCATACTAGTTGGTAACTTTCTCCTGCCTGCCCAAAAAATCGTGTCGTTGGACTACTTTGATCCTCAAAACTGCCACCTTCGCCATACATCACCAGCCAAACGCCTGCTGTACCTGTCGCTGCCAAAGTCGTTGAAGTCGCATCGCTCACGATTTGATCTGGACCAGCATCTACAGCTGGAGCGGAGTCATAAAAAGCGCGAATGGGATCGCTGACTTTTCCCTGTACTGCTTCCGCCAAAAACTCCAAGCGCGTCAAATAAGACAAGAATACCTCATTTTCGGCTGCATCATAAATCCGATAATATAGTTCTTCATTAATCGTGTTGCTATAGACCGTCGGGAAGCCTCGAAAGCCTGCCGAGGTCATAAACAAGTCCGAGAAACCGCGACAAACGCCCATTTTATCAAAAATCCCAATGCGATAATTGGCGGCTGCCACTTCTGTACATTCGTCGTTGGCAGTGACGACGAGCGACATGGTGTAGGTGTAGTCTGAGGGCGTGACTGACCAATCGGGAGCTTGTGCGAAAGCTGCCCAGCTGATGGTCAAACAGAATAGAATTAGGTATATAGCTTTCATGTTTTTTCTTTTTGAAACCCGCCTGAATGGAACGGGCAGGCACATAGAAGATAGATACTTTTAGAGGCATCAGCAGAAATTCTTGACTTCCGCTGATGCTGTCTATCGTCTAATGTCTAACATCTAATGTCTCGTTTACCGAATAATTTTCTCCACATGACTAAAGCTACTCGCCTGAATGTGAAGCAGATAGACACCAGAGCTCAATTGTCCGCTCTGACTTTCTGTCCATTGTAGGCGATGAATACCTTTATCCAACGTACCTTCAAAAATCGTCGCGACCGTCTTGCCAGTCACATCTTTCAAAGTGACCGATACTTGCTCCGTATGCGGTGTTTTGAAATCGACATTCAACTGCTCCTCGAAAGGATTTGGGTAGATGGCAACTTCGGTAACACTTTCTCGAATCGGTGAAATATTCGCATTGTCCGCCAAACAATGTTCGACGATCGTCAACTGGAATGGACGAGTCGGTACACCAAAGAGTTGATCTTTTGTAAACTCGATTTCTTCCTGAATCGCCAACTCTCGTTTCTGCGCATCTCGAATCAAGCTGAACTCAATGTTTTCTGCTTCATAACCATGAATGGTCAAGTAAACCATCGCTCGCTTTTTCATCCAAACAATAGGCGCAACGCCTCTGACCTCTCCGCCTACTTTAGCAACCACATAAGCCGCACTTCCGATATAAGTCTGAGGACAAGCTGCAATTTCTGCGACCATCGAGAAGTTCTCACGGTGATCTTGGACGCGTAAGTCCAGTTCATGCTCCAAAGCGATCAAGCGATTCGCAGATTTGAGTTGTGCATCTGTCTGTCGGACGCCGCTGCTGGCAGGATAGCGTAGTGTACCAGCATTTGTGCTGTATAGCATATACCCTTTAGTCGGCTCCAAAAAGTCCAAACTTCCTGTCCATCCCAAACCTGTTTGATAGACCGCGAAAGTGCGTTGTCCTTTGATGACATCTCCATCGGCAGGATTCAAGGTAGCTAGAGCGGTATTCAATGGTACATTTTTATCAGAGACAAAACCAATCCAGTTCCAGCCTGTGCTGATCGGAATGATGACATCGTTTGGATTGCCGAGCGTACCGCTGTAGTTGAACGTCCCTGCTTCTGCAACGAATACTTTGTACAATTCTTTGCGATTGAAGCCATTGCCTGCAAAAGTGAGCGCACCTGACCATCCATCGCTTTCTGTGTACGTATCGAAATAAGATTGACTCAAAACACGATCGCCTTCTGTGGCGTCCAAATATTTGAAGGTTTCATCTACATCGCTCAATGTACTAGACGCTAATGGGAAGGAAATCCAATTCCAGCCAGCTTCCAACGTATAGGCTTGCTCGATGCTCGAAACTGCCTCAAAAACCTGTGGATTTTGTGGCGTGCCGACAAAGCCATGCAATTGGAAAGTGTAATCTGTCGGTGTCACTGGCTTATGCACTTTGCCTTCGCTGGCATCCCAGATGCGGAACTCCAAATCTTCGTTTTGCACTTCATTGCTGAAGACATCCAAATAGACCAAATAGCGTTCCGTCACAGGATCAAGTTCTACATTGGCGACGCCGCGTAGTTCATTGTCCACAAAGACTGCCAAGCGATCTTCAACGTCTATCGAAACCACATTTTCGATCACTAACTCGCCCACATAACTCATCGAGTGCAAGAACATCGCAGAGTTGATGTTCCACTCTGGTTCTTCCGCTGCCACTTTCAGTTTCAAGACCAATCGCTCATTGAAGCCAAAGTCTGTACTCAGTAAAATATCTTGCTCATACGTCCCGATATTTACACCATCAGCGATCGTAAAAGTCACTTTCTTATTACTATTCGGTGCGATGCTTCCGCTTGCTGGACTAGCCGTCAACCAACTCGGCAGATTCATAATTTCGTAGTTCTCTTGACTCCCGCCGGTGTTGACGATCAGAGCTTCAAAAGTCATACTTTCACCAGCCGTTTGCCCCAATTCCAACTCATCTCTATCCCACAAGACTTGGTTCTTATTGACGAAGGCAATCCAAGTCGCAGGCGAAGGCAAAATGTTCCCAAATTTGTCTTTCACGTTGCGAACAGTGACATCTAAAGTGACGTGTTCCAAACGTCCGCTCGGATCGGTGGGTGTTAAAATGATTTCGTCTTCATTGACAGCATAAGTGAAGTTCACTTTTTGGACAGGACGTTGTAATTTAATCGGTGGTGTTGACATCGTGTAATTCAGCGCTGTACTGCCACCTTGCGATAAGTCGTACTCATTCATTGACTGATCTTTCAAACTTGGCATCAAAACTGGTACGCCAGCATCCAATTCATAAGACTCAAAAGGATAGTACGCCATCAAACCGAGTTCGTCACCATTCAAGCGATTGACCCAATCACGCGCAATTTGCTCTGGACGACGCGCCAAGTTCCATAGACGCACATCATCTATTTGACCATCGAAATATTGATCGCGCATTTCGGTCACACCTGCTATCCATCCTCTCGCACCTATCCACAGTTTAGAAGCGGCATAGCTACTCCAAATTCTGCTGTCGCCTACTTTACGCAGTTCACCATCGACGTACAGACTGATCGAAGAATTGCGGCGCAAGACAACTGCCAAATGATGCCAATTGTCATCCAATAAACCACCATTGTCATCCTCAAAGGTTTCGCCATTATTTTGCACAACGACTTTTCCATCTGCATTCAATCCGATGACCCAAGAGGTACTATCGCTTACTGATTTTTCGCCTCTACCGTTAGAGAAAAGCGTACCTGCACTTGTTCCTTTGAACCACATTTCTAGCGTCAGATCCGCTTCGTTCGTCAAGACAAGTGTGCCAGTATTTTGCACTTCCAAATAGTCATCTACACCATCAAAAGTAAAGGACTGACCAACTGGCAATATCGTCCAAGTTGCGCCACTCAACTGCGCATTGCGCATACGTACACGGTCTTCTGCAATTGTGCCGATGCCTTCATTCATTTGCCAATAGCCGATCAAACCAGCTGTAGTTGGACTCAAAGAAATATTGAAAGTAGGAACGACATCAATCGCAGATCGCGTTTTGCTCCAAAGGCGTAGCTCATGTAAATTGCCTTCCAAATACTCATTTGCAGAAGCAGTGGTACGTCCCAATTGAATGTCGCCCGTCCCGTTATATTCAACATTAAAACTATTGTCCACTTTGACTTCTACGCCATCAATCAAGAGCGACGCTGCACCGCTTTCGTAGTCGTAGTTCGCTACAAAATGCTTCCATTCATCCAATGGCACAGCATTGTCTGTTGTAATCGTCTCGCTACCCAATTGCAGCATGAACTTGTTGCTGGCATCAAAACCGACCACTAAATCAGCTACAGCTTCGCTACCTTGAGAGAAGACCGTTCCACCATTACTACCTGCATCTAGTTTCGCCCAAAACTCAACCGCCAAAGAACGTTTCGTCAAATCATAACCTTGAATGGTCGCATAGTCATTCGCGCCGTCGAAGTTGATGCTCTCGGAGTGCCGCAGTTCTGTTCCATTCAGCACACCACGCACATCAAAATTCAAAGAGGTCAAACTTCCAATATCAATCGGCTCATTGAACCTGATCTGTAAATCTTCACCTGGATCGAGGATGCCATCGCCTGGACTTGGCGTACCAAATGGAATTGGGTTGATGCGGTCGGCAGTTCCTTGTTTAAATTCCGTTTCCTTATTTACTAGCTCACAACCACTCACTACGCGCAACTGATACGGTCCATCGGTATTGCTACTCATATCCCAATCGTAGCGAATGAAGCTACTGTTCGTTGGAATCTGATCGCCTGGCTCACTTGTATTCGTTGGATGCCACCATTTATTTAGCTCTCTCCAAACCGACTCAGAAGCTGGCTTGTACTGTAAGCTGATGGACTCAAAACCGTTTTTATTGATGTCATAATTGTCGATGGTGATCGGTAGCGTATCTAAGTTAAAGTTGTTGACGACCCAAAGATCGTTGGGTTCTTTCAATCTTACATCTGTACATTCTGGTAAGAATGTCACGGAAAAAGTCACCGTATCTACGATGTCGATTTCGTCAGCTGTACCTGCTTCGTATTGACAAGGTGCGTAGAAGAGTAATCGAATATTGTTATACTCATACTTTTCAGGACCTCTTTCGACGGTAATCACTTTCGTCTGTACGGCACCACCTGGCATGGCAAATTCATTTTCTACCGTAATCGTCTCGCCATCCATATTGACGCTTAGTCCATCTGGATTGCTGCTTGGGTCAACGCGGACAGCGTAAAAACGCGCATCATTTGTCTCCGAAATGTTCTGGAACTGAACATTGAAAGTCGCTGCTTCTCCTTCGGGTACATTCTGTACTAGTTTCGGGAAGATGTCAATAGCTACTTTGTCGCGTTGGAGGGTGCGTTCATTCAAAACTTGAGCCTGTCTGCCTGGACGATAATATAGGGTAGAATCTCCTTCTTCATGTGGACACGAAGTTTGACCTGCTATGGTTCTAAAAATAGGCCCCCATCCTAGTGGACTCTTATAAATTTCGATATTGTGAAAGTCACCCTGATCGTCATCTACAATCTCATAAGCCCAAACTGTCGTGTTGGAGCTTAGATCGGTTGTTGTTCTATTAGTCGTTTGTGAGATAGTCGTGTTCAAAGAGGTTTTTCCACCACTGCCTCCAACTTCTCCTTTAATAGCAAGTTCAAATTCTTTTTCTATTCCGATTTCAAAACTAAATTCATCTTCTTCTTCTATCGTCGTCTCTGTTTCGGAAGCAAAACTGACCCCACCATTCAAAGAAATGTTTCTTTCCCTATAAGTGGAAGGATCGTTTATTGCATCTCTTTTATCTCTTTCATTTCTAGCGATGGCATTTTCCCAAAGCTTGATTTGTTGATTGAAAATTCGGATAGAATCAAATTTAAACTCATAAGGTTCTTCTCCTACCCAAGAGTAGCTCATACCCGTACTATCTGCTAGTTCTGTCTTATCTGGTGTGTCTGTTGAGACGTCAAGATCCCAAACTGTATCATCGTTGTTTGTTCCATACTTTTCTTCATCATCGCTGGCTACATGGGAAACAAAATTGCTATTATCTTGCGTAAAAAAGCTATTTCGAATGGTTTTCAAATTCGGAATGAGGTAGTTGACTAAAAAGTTTTGATCGTAAATGAAATAGGTTTTCGCTGTGCTACTAGGTGCGATGATGAAGCCTGTACGCTGTGCAATTTGAAAAGGAAGCGTATCTTGACAAGGTGCATTTGGATTAGCACAGCCGGTTTTAGGAACAAATAGCAATTGACAAGGCAAACCGCTAGTTTCACAAATTTCAGTAGGCACAAACTGTAAGTCTTTTGTTACTCCAAATTCTACATTGAATGCATCGCCTATATAAATGTCACTCCGAGTACCTACTGCTTCTTCATTACCATTGGTCGTAATAGTTTCAAGCGTAGTCAGGGATTCTGTCCAAGCATCCGAAGTACCGACATTAATGTCTAATTGAAAATTAGTAGTTGTTTCAGTAACAGCTGTGGTAGTGGTAGAAACACCTGCGCCTATAGATATTTCGGCTCCTGCTTTTACTGTATTATCAAGCTTATTGGATGCTCCTTGATCAGTCGTCCAAGTTGTTGTAAAGGATTTTGTTGTTCCTTTTGCCCAAGAAGCCGTACTACCATCTCCTACCGGATCTCGAATGACCGCCTTGACTACTTGAGGTCCTCGTGTGACAAAATTACTACCTTGTATCAACTCAAATCCAAGAAGGTATCCTCTAAAAATTCGTTCTTCTAATGATTCTCCATCAAACGGTTCCCATTTAACATCTTCAGCCTGTCCACTGCGTTGTAGCGTAATGTCTAGAGTTCTTGTGAAATTGTACTGTGGCGTGTTATCATTGGTCAATAAATTCGGTCTTCCTCCTCTGAAAGAAAGTAGCGTATCTCCATCGGTGATGTCGATTTCTAGACTTCTGTTGGCATCATCTGCCAATAGATTATTGACAATCAAACGTCCATCTGTCACAGGCACAGAATCTCTTACTGGAGCTGCTCCATCATCATAGTTTTCATATAGCTCAAAGGTTTTGACCAGTAGCTGATATTCATGTGCTCTTTTAAAGACTGGATAGCGTAGCGTACTTAAATCAAAGCTCGTTTCCATGCCTGTACTATCGGTGAATGTATTTTGTGTTTCACCTACAATAGGGTAGCTACCATCGCTATTAAATACATTGACAACAGCCGTACTTCTGTATATAAAGTCTTCTTTATGATTGTATTGGACGGAATCAATTTGTGTAATAGTACCATCTCCACTTCTAATAGTGTCTTTTGCTGTCAAGGTTTGACCGGAGTTGACTAAGTCGATTTGAGGTAAAGCATCAAAGAAATCTTGAGTCGAAATATTTTGACTTGGATGAATGACTCTTACATCTTTGACCACATACTTCAACGGATATAACTGTGTCAGATACTCTCCTGTAGTAGCATTCGTGAATACCGTATCTTTATGACATCCATTGCCTACCAAGGATTCGAATACAATTCTAGCTTGACCAATATTATTTTTGGAGCGCCCTAATCCAGGTACTTTATTGCCTTCTGCTGTGCCACCTACGACTCGACCAATGATGTCCAGTTTAGTAGAATCCAAAAATTCTAGTCCTGAGAGGGGCTCTTGAAAATCAAATAGACTGCCGTTAGTTGGGAACTGTCCTACTGCGAATTCGTGCCCTTCCTTAAATAGGGAAATACGGTGACGACCAATAGGAACATCTACTGTAAATGCACCTTGATTGTTGGTAGTTACATTTTCTCCATTCACTTTTGCTGTTACGCCATCAATTTGGATTTCAATTTGATCGGCAGGGCAGGAAGTACCTTGATAGAAGACTGTTCCAGTAACAGGAAAAGAAGAAATATCTATGAAGTTGGTTCCATTGAATACATCAGAACGACTTCCGATGAATAAACTGGTCTGACTCGGTTCAAACTGATGCGTGCCTAGTTGTGGTACAACCTTGTAAATTAAACCTGAACCTGCGTAAGGAATCGCTGTGATACTATAATTTCCATTTTCGTCCGTCAGTGCGTGTAGGCTCAATTGATCTGAGTCAGGAATATCCATCGACCATGCTGCGGACAGGTTCGCAGTACCTAGAATGTTTCCATGTCGTTCGTTGTAAAGGAATCCTGCACGAGAGCGGTCGTATATACCATTCCCGATCCCTTCATCAAAGCTGTACATGGCTGTGAGGTTGGCTTCGTTTCCATTTAAAATTCGATTATAATCTTTGACTACTGATGCGCTGTCTTTGGCTATGCTCCAAATACGCATTTCGTCTATTTGTCCCTGAAAGTGTGATGTGGTAGTTGCGCCCAACTTCGCGCCTAGCTGCCAGTCTCCATTTCCTTGATAAGTAGCTGTGGGCTGATCCATAGCCACCAAAGAATCATTTCTATAAATCAATCGCTCATTGTTGGTCGCATCATAGACACAGGACCAGTGTTCCCAAACCAAGTCAGTGAAATCATCAGTTGTAGTCAAGACATCTCCTCCAAAATTGAATTGGAAGTTATTGCTCGTATTGAATCCTATGAATAGATTTTGATGATTCACAATACCCGTGTCTCCATGAGCTAGTAAAGTCACTTCTCCTAAGGCATCACGCTTTGTCCATAGCTCAATTGTGAAAGATTCACCATTGAGATCAAGAGAGTCAAAAGTGACTTTATCATCTACACCATCCAATTGCAAGCTTTTTCCGATTTGACTATTATCGGCAGCTACGACCATCACTTTGACGCCTTCTACAGCATTGGAACCAGAGTAGGTGATTTGACCGTTAACTAGTCCTGTGGCTGTGCGATAACCTACAGTAGTCACAACGTTCGATTGGAGGACGTCTCCATCACAGTCCGCTTCTCCTACTAGCGTATATTCGTAGATGATGCCAGGTTCTGCTGTTGCATCTCTATATATATTGGTGTTACCCGAAACAACATCAATCTGAGTAGAATCTGTGCTACCTAAGGTTTTTCGAAAAACCCGATAACGATCTATCAGATTTCCTGTATTGTTTTGTGGTGTCCAGTTCAGTTCCACTCGATTCGAGAATTTTCCTTTAGAGGCGGAGACTCTACTTGCCTGAAGAGTCTCGCTTAGATCGGGTTCTAGACGTGCTTCTCCAACCGCTGCTCCATTGGAGGGTCCACAGTCATTTTCAGCAAAAACATCATACACATAAGAGCGACAGGCGATAATAGCTAAATCTTCATATAAAGTATCATTTGCTGCGGCGGAAAATATAGTTTGGGCATCGCCAAATCTACGCTTAATGGAGTAGCCTGTTTCGTCATCGGCATTGTCATCCCAGTCTAACACGATTCTATTATCTTCTGAATCTACAGTGACGACTAAAGCAGAAGGAGCATTAGGAACCGTGGGGCTAAATCCGTCGACTGTATTGGAAGGAAGAGAGGTTTCTTCATTGGAACTACAGGTCGTTTTTGTGGCTGTCAAGTAATAGCTATAGAGTTGATTACTTTCGATGGACTCACTGTCTGTATATTCAAAAATGTTTCCGTCAACTGTGCCTATACTTGCATAGCCACCGTAGGTGAGGTTAAAATTTGACTCCTGCCCTTGAAGCGCAAAGCCGTTGAGCTGTGCATCAAAGCTATTTGGACTCCTATCTTCGAGCATAGTTACGCTCTGGTTATTTCCGTTGGGCTCGCCATCTTGAAAATCATAGTATAAAAGTAGATCGCTCTCTGTTCCTGAAATACTAGAATTAGGTTCGATACTGGTAAGGGCTTTTTTCCATATGCGCACATCTGCTATCTCTCCCTTAAAATCATAATCGCTATTTGTATATGCACCTATAATAATTGGATTGGTGTTAGAAGAGATGGCACTAGATACACTTGTTGATGTATCCTTTTCCCCGTTCAAATATAAACTCAAGTCACCACTAGGATAGTCATAGACGATGGCAATATGAATCCAACTGTTGATTGGAAGTGGATTAGTAGAGGTAACAGATGTGCCCCCTACTGAAGCAGTTAACTTTCCGCTGCTACCTGTGTAGATATCAAAATTACCGCTATTGTAGAAAATGTTGTTTTGATTTAAATTGGTAAGCTTCACTCTGGTCTCAAAAGATATACTAGAGCTAGTAAAGATGTTGCCTGAATTACTGACGGTCAAAAAATCGCGATTGCCATCAAATCTTAAGCTTCTAATGGCAAAAGAAGATCTATAAATTTCAAACTTAGATGCTTGAGAAGAACTATATTGCCACTTAAGATTAATTCGATTGTCACAGTCTGTTTTGCTTACCTCTCGTAAGACAGGAGGCGCGACACTAAAAGTTTGCACCGGAGCAACTATTGATGTCTGCTCTTGAAAGATATTGCTACTTCCATTTTTGACATACTTTAGGATAGAACGATAATAAGCCGAAGCAGTCGTCACATCCGTTAATGAATCAATGATAGTGCCTGAGTTAGACGTAAAATCTTTATTTTCTAGCAAGGTTTCAGGAGAACTGAAATTCGGATTGTCATCCTTTTCAATGGTCAGTCTATATTTATATCCTGATTTGTTACATTTAACATTTGCCCTCGCTGTGATCGTGACACGCTCAGGAAGACAAGTTTCTCTAGTCGCCGTAGTGGTAATACTAGAAATTGGTTGATGTCTTTCATATCTCGCTGCTGCTGTATTCCCCGACCGAATGAGATCATCGTCATTTTCGTACCACTTGTAGTCTAAATATATCTCAAAGGCTTTCTGAGTCCTTATGTTACCAAGGTTGTCTATGGTGATTTCAATAAAGTAGTTCTCACCATCTTTACTCACCTCAGCTTTAGTAATATCTAATCCATAAGGCGTTCCTCTCTTGCAGGCATCTAATGTTACATCTGCTCCAGGCATGGGTAGCGAAAATACTTGAGGAGTACAATCACCAGATTCAAAGTACATGATCTCCTGAGCATTCTCTCCATCAAACTGAATCATCAATTTGGAGTTATCAATATTAAACTCATCATCGTCAAATACGCCTTTTACTTCTTTGCCACCTATAAATTTAAACTTGACTCGCCCTTCACATTTATCATCGCTCAATTTAATAATACGATCAGGCTGTCCGAAAGACACCGCCGCCACTAGCAGCAGCAAAGCCGTCAAAATAGTGTGTGCTGTAATTGTTTTTGTGCGTTTCATAGTTCAATTCTTTTTAACTGAGTTTGTTGAATGAATGCTGATGGCAGGCAATAAAAAGTCAGTCTATTGGTGGACAATAGAAAAAATCGAGGTTGCCATAACCGATGTTAGAGTCGGGTGATGTAAATCGGTAGGGAGAGGAAGTGTAGAACTAGCTTTTCATTATTTCCTCGTATGACGACAAATATATATATCAGTGTTCAATTTTCCTACAAAAATGTGGCGAACGGTAAAAGAGTAGCTTGAGATTCAACTTTTCATACTCAAAACAACATTCGCACCCGATGTCTTAACCGTTTGGCACCAAACAGAAACAGATGAGACAATAAGAAAAAGTGGGTTTGCTGAAGCCCTTTTTTGAATCTAGATAGTGCAGCGCGTCTTCCACTAGCTTCACGCTCGAATAGGATCAATTTGAAAAAATGCTCTGAAAAACCTTTCTGAAGTGCCAATTTATCCTTCCAACTTGTCGCAAAGTGCTGATCAATACTGCTCATGGCATTTAAGACTTGATCTAGGATATAAATGCGGCTTTGAGTTGCCCAAAGGCTACTTTGATGCTTCCGATAAACTGCCATGGATTCGTGTATATAATAGCCTTTTCCACAACTTAAACTATATAGGTGCATAGGCCAATCAGCGAACGCTAGGTTCATGATATATTCTTCCAACGCTTCTGGATAATAGCGCGAAACGGTCGAAATAGTCGGAATATAATTGACGTGAAATAGGTCTCTTTTGGTGATGCTTTTATTGGCAGCAAAAGGCATGTGATCGCTGCTTCTTTCCTCAGAAATAGTTGCATCGTATTGGATATGGGCGTCGTGAAAGCAGAGACTATAGTCTGAGTTTTGCTGCAAAAAATTGATCTGTTTTTGCAGTTTTGTTGGGTCTGTCCAATAGTCGTCTCCATCGCAAAGGGCGATATAAGGCGTCTTTACTGAAAGCATCAAATACATGAAATTGAACTTGCCACAGGGTCTACCATTAAATATCGTTTTATTGCGCTTATCATGTAGGAAAAGTTGAATCTTCTCAGGATAACGATCAGCATATTCCTTGCAGATGGCGCGTGTGCTGTCTGTACTTTCGTCCTCTCCGACATAGATCACAAAATCAAAATCCGTCTGCTGCATCAAAACACCGTCCAGACATTGTGCGATGTAGTTTTCGTGATTGTAGGCAAAGACACAGACCGTCACGATTGGCTTTTTGCTCGTGGTTTGATTCGGATAAATCTCCACAGGCATTTTCTGATATTTAGCTTGAAAAGCAGATAAAGTCAGCATAATTCTGTGTTTGTTGCTACTATTTGTTGAATGATCGTACAGATCGTATCAATATTAGTAGCTTTCAATTCGTAAAAGTAAGGCAAACAAAGCACTCGACTAGCAATGTCGTCAGCAATAGGTGTCGATTGGGCAGTGACATATTCTAGACTCGATAAGCTCGGATAAAAATAGCGTCTTGGATAGATGTCATTGGCTTCTAAAGTGGCTTTGAGCTCCAACAAAATAGCTTCACTTGGCAGTAGAATCGGGAAGTAAGCATAGTTATAAGTGGTGTTGGTCATCAAGGTTGGGAAAGCCACATCGGTGTTTTGAAGTTGAGTTTTGTAATGCTTCGCCAATTTCATTCTACGTTCAATGATGTCAGGTACAAAGGGCAAGACACTCAAACCCATAGCTGCATGAAGTTCCGAACTTTTGCCATTGATGCCTACACCGTCGAAAGTAGTCGCTGAGGTATGCCCAAAATTGCGAAGCAAACGAATTTTCTCCATTACAGCTTCATCCTTAGCGAAAATACCACCACCTTCTACCGTATGAAACAGTTTGGTCGCATGAAAACTACTGATGCTGATGTCTCCAAAATCGTAGATAGACTCGCCTTTATATTTCACACCAAAAGCATGTGCGCCATCATAGATCACTTTGAGATTGTGTCGATCAGCAATATTCTGAATTGCCTCTACATCGCAAGGATTACCGAAAACATGAGTCGCCAAAATCGCGCTCGTCCGATCTGTAATACATGCTTCTATTTTCTGAGGATCAATGTTGAGCGTATTCGGATCAATGTCTGCAAAGATGGGAGTACAACCTTCCCAAACGATGCTACTAGTGGTAGCGACATAAGAGAAAGGCGTTGTGATGATTTCACCTGTCAGATCGAGTACTTTGATCGCCATTTGTAGGGCTAAAGTACCATTGGAGACGTAAGCGCATTGTTGAATGCCTAGAAAGTTGCTAATTTCTTGCTCTAGGCGTTGCACGAGTTTCCCGTTGTTGGTGAGCCATTGCCGCTCCCATATTTTATCGAGGTATTGCTGATAAATAGCTCGTGGCGGCATGAAAGGTTTGGTGACCGTAATCATACCGTCTGTGTTTTATTTTCCCAAGGGAAAGCGTCCATTAAAGGTTGAAGATCGAGGAAGTTACAAAACTGAGTATAGGCGTTTTCGTCGCTGAGATTGAGTACTAAACAATTGTTTTTGTGTCGAAAATATTGGGTCACGCTAGCATTGTATCGCTCGTAACTGGCCTTTAGAATAGTGGTATTATAAGGATCGTTTTCGGGTGTGTCATTGAGTAAGCGATTGACTTCCCAAGCATATCCTTCGTATCTGTAAGTGGCACGTTGGAGGTCGGCTTTGGTGGGGATGTCTCCAGTTTCGCTAAATAACTGACTGTAAAAACGAATCAAGGAATCGTACCATTCATCTGCGCTATTTCTGATGGTCAAAATGAACTTTGCATTGGGAAAAACTTGATCCAAATAAACGTAGGTAAACGGTAAGCTAAATGGCACATCTTGAAAGGCTTCCGCATCTTCACAATAGGTCGCGATTGTCTCAAAATCCCGATTTGCCCAAGACGCTACCAGCAGTTCCGCTTTCGCTTGATCGCCCACTCGAAAACCGTGCTGTCGAAAAGCTTGCTCCACGCTCGTTGTTCCCGTCTTGTTTTTGCCGATACAGAAAATCTTGGGTGCTGATCGACTTTTTCGTTTGTTGAAAAGTCCCATCATATCGTTTGCTTTGTTTTTGCATCGACGTTGGTTATCCAAGGAATCGATAAACCTGTCAAATCTTCTAAGCCTCTGTTCTTATCTGTAAAGAGCTGTTGTAACTCTTGTAAGATTGTAGTATTTATTTTCTGATGTTTGTACGCTCTTTTGTTAAGTATGCGAGGTTCGAGTAGAGGTAATTTACTCGGTCGTATCTCTAAAAAATCCTCTAGCTCAAGCATGACCTGTCGAAAAGAAGATACTTGCTGCAACTGTTCTGAAGCAAGAAAATAAAAGCACTCACGTGGGAAATGTTGTAACCACCTTTCTATCTGTTCCACATAGAATCCTCTACGAAGCAAACTAGGTTCCAATATATCTTCACTATTTTCTATCCACTTCAACTCCTCACGAGCTGCATCCTCGAAAGTCGGCAAACCATTGACGCAGAATCTACTGTAAAGTTGAACTTCAGGAAACTCTTGTTCTCTTTGTTGCCACCGTTTTAGAAAAAGACCATCCTTTATCTGATCTCGGTGCATATTCCAAGTAGAGTAAGCGCGCTTCACGGGATCACGAAGTGAAACAATTAGCTTCACTTTTGTACCTAATAAATCAGCTACTCGACCCGGTACATCCGGATGATATAGGTAATTCGGAGAAGCATCGATGTATCTGACATTTTCTCTAATATCAAATTGTCTTTTGTAGTATCTTTTCCCTTTCTCATAATTCCAGTTGAAAAAGTTGATCTCTTTAGTGCGACCTGCTCTGATTTGCGGATCTCTTGTCAAATAGTAATGTAAAGAAGTCGTCGCTGCCTTTTGCGCACCCAAAATCAACACACGAGGGAGTGCGACAGTGTCAGATCGCCAGGCGTTTCGTTCGTATTGCCATTTTCTTTTTATGCTGTTGATGAGTTTCAAATGTTACAAATTTTACAACTGATAAAATTCTTCATATTTCTTATTATCCATCACATTTAAGTGCATCACTTTTCGATCATCGATTACATTCGTGATGGGATGAGAGGAAGCTCGAAAAAGCCCCAATCCAAAATAGCGATCGTCAAAAAAGAGCATCGTCCCGACCACAAAATCTTTATATATCTTCTCTCCGATCTGCCCTTTGAAGTGCGGCTGTTTAATAAAGGGCTGCAGAATCAAATCTTTCACTTCATTGGACTCAAAAATCTGCTGCCATTCAGTTTCTGAGAGCAATTTGCCAGCATATACTTTCATACTCTTTCCCAAATGCTTATGCTTCAATATCCAGTGGTCTTTTTGTGTCCTCGCTTCTTGCCACTGCACTTCGGCTCCGTGCTGTCCATAGGTCGGTACATAAAATTTATCCAATAGCTCAATTTCATCTTTCGCCAAAACTGCCGCTCGAAACTCCGCATCACCCAGCACAGCTAAAAATCGCTTATCATGTATCAAAAAAACCGTTCGAAGATCATTCATGACTTCCGCCTCCGCCAATTGTCTCAACGTCTCGTCCGAGAGCTCAAAATAGTCTTCCTGATTGAGCTCAGTGATGAATACTTTGCCGTTTACCTCAGCCACTTCGTTTTCTATCTCCTCCAAGTAAATTTTTCGCACTTGATAGCCTGCCTTTTCTAAAACTGGTTGATAAAAACGCGACTCTTCGCTTTTGCCTTTATGGGATAAAATGACGATTTCTTTTCCTTTTAGCCTTTCATAAATATATTCTAAAAAAGTCATAAAAGGTTGACTAACATATAGTTGATTTCTCCCTGCATAGTCCTGAGAAAGCAGATTCAAAAAGCCTGACAACCAATAGCCATTGAAGGCAAATCGGCAAGTAATTTCGATCAATTTGAACTGCAACTGCTCGTCGATTACAAAATCGGTGCGATAGCTCCCAATTCGGTATGACTTCCCCTCAAAAAAGGACAACACGCGCTTTACATCTGATGTCAAAGGCATCAAGTGAGCATAGCGATCATAATTTAACACAAAATGCTCAATCGACTTTTGCAAAATGGTCTGCAAGTCCGCTACGTGCCTGTCCGTTGCTTCCCGAATCAGGAGCGGTCGCTCATACGTCCAGGGTGAGAAGTATTCCTTCGCCCACAATTGACGTTCCTTAAACTTCATCCCCACAGGCGTCTCATATATACTAATCATCACTTTTCTAGTCTATAATTCTCAGCTAACTTTTTCGCACCTTCTGCTCCTGCAAACATCAAAACATCCAAGATCGAAAGAGCAGGAATAAACTCATTTTCTTTACGCATTCTATAGTCCGATAAATCGGCTTTAATATATCGCAAGTCAATATCCAAGTCATCAAATCGCCTTCGCTCAAAGAGTTCCCTTCCACCAGGCAGATTGATATACATTTTAGCTTTCATCCCTTTAGAGATATACAATGCCCACTCACTCGGTAGCTCAGGTTTGGGATGCTCCAATTGCATTTTTGAATACAGCTTTACTTGACATGGAATCGACAAAAATGCACAAATCTGTACTATCAAAATCGTATTGATGTCGCTCAATGAATGGGTCTCGAAGCGCAAGCTTTCTTCTAAAAAGGCCATAACTTCACTATAAAACGGAGCTTTCTTTTTATAATGTGCCAATTGCCCAAGTAATCTTTTTTTCCAACGATCGTCTCTTACTTCTATGTCTCGAACAGCAGCGTAGCGATCATATTTTTTCACTGGCAAGGTGATATACTGCCAATTTTTACCGTCGGGTTTCAGGATGCGATTGCGGTTCATCCAACTGTGGCGCACGTACTGAGCGGTATCAAAAATGATAAAATGGTCGCTACTCGCAATGAGGCTGAAATACCCCACATAAGGAAAAAAGTAAGGCTGATTAATCGCCAATTTCATCTGTCTATTTTTACTTTTCCTCGTGATCGATGGTTCTTACCATGATTAAATAGTCATTCCCTTGTATGTTTTGATGACGATTTAATCATGGACGATTCATAACAAAATTCAATACAAAAAACTGAATATCAATATTATACGACAGATAGTCTATTCTCTATGTCTAACTTCTAAAGTCTCTCTAACATTCATCCGAATACGTAGCAAATGCCGATCATAGTCTGTAAAGCTTGACCGCCCATGTAGCATCGTTTTATTATTGATAAAGATGAGGTCGCCAGGTTCTAGATGAAATCGTCGGGTATGTTGAGTGTTTCTGACCAAATGTACTAAGTAATCGAATGCCCAAATTTGCTCAGGCGTACAAAAACTGGCATCATAATTCAATGCCTTTTGAATCGTATCGACGCGAAAGCGCATTTTGCCACCTTTCAACAGATAGCCAAAGTTAAATTCAGGTGTATCGCCGCTTTTTTTCTTGAAGACATTGGGGACGATGAAAGGATATTTGGTCGTCTGAATGATGTCTAGCACTTTTTTGCCATCTGCACTTTCGTTCAGTTCCGAGACAATATCTGCTACCGAAAGCAAATAGGACAAACCACCACCACAAGCTGCTTTTTTCAAAGTCAAAAGAGCAAAATAATCCTCTGGATATTCGCTGTACTGACTGTCGGTATGTAAGTCCGCTTCGTGATTGTGTTCCGAATAGGTGATGACGCCAAAGCGGTCACTCGAGGGAGGTTTGGACTTGATGTCCCAGATAATAGTGCCTGCCTTATCATGCCCGATGGGGTGACCAATAGCTGTACAAAGGTTCTGAAAGAGCTCGTAAGTATTTGTTTTTCCGATTGGAAAATCGCGTACAAGCACGTATCCAGTTTCTTCTAAGTGATTTTTAATTTCTTTAGCTATCCATTCACCTTTTTCATAAAGCATGGCATTGATCCATGTCTGTTGCGCTGTCATTATTGCTAGTGTAAATTTACCCTAAAAATACAAATTGATGACATGAAATCATAATGATTTTTATTGTATCAAATTTGTGATAGTGTAAATGTATAACAGTAAATTCAAATATAAAAATAAATGTGGCGAACGGTCGTCTGCCAGTGGCAAACGGTCAATCAGTTGTCTTAATTCAACTTAATCATCGCCTCCTCCAAAGCTCTTTTATTGCGCCGACTTACCGGAATCTGATGTTCTTTAATCGTCAAAAAGCTCTGTTGTAAATTAGGGCAAACGCATCAAAAGTATGATAAGTAATAGTTGTCGTATGGAGCAAGTGTGGAACACGTTTTACTTAGGTGGCGGATGGCGAAAGGGCAGGTTCGACGGAGGAGTTTGCCATTTCTAGACCTTTTGATTCGT
>JBCDHX010000092.1:0-23581 GCA_038749535.1 Bacteroidota bacterium | reverse complement strand
TTAGGGCGAAGCGAAGCAAATTTTATTTTGGACAAGGCAAAATTTTTCGGCATAGCCTAGCTACGACTAAAAATTTTAACGCAGAACAGAATAAAATTTGTCCGATGTAGTCAATCAAGATGCGGCATAACAAGTCTATTATATACAAGTTATCAGTACGATTACTGCTTCACTTTGATGCCGCAACCGATCGCTTTCGTATAATTAGGATCAGGCGACTGACCTTTTTCTATAGCGTCCACAGCATTCATCACATAGTTCACCCCTACGGCATCCGCATCTTGTGGGTTGTCGTCGATAGCACCAATGTACTGAACCGTCAAGTCTTTGTCTAGTACATAGACGTGAGGTGTTTTGGTCGCGCCATACTTCGGAAATACTTCTTGCTTTTCGTCGATCAAATAATATTGATAGCCGATGTCTTTGGCACGTTTTTTCATTTCGTCGAAACTATCGCCGGGTTTCATATCGGTATCATTGGGCATGATATTGATGACGACATAGTCTTTTTCTTTTAGGTCATCTTGCAAGGCTACGACTCGTGATTCGTACATCTTAGCGAAAGGGCAAGTATTGCAAGTAAAGTTAACGACGAATCCTTTTGCTTCTTTAAAATCAGCCAAAGAGACCATTTTGCCATCTACATTTTTGAGCTCGAAGTCTGGTGCTGTCTCACCGACTTGTAATCCATACTTTTCGGTTGAGGAGATGAAGGAAATACTCCCAACAAAGAGAGCAGCGATAAATAAGAATGTATTTTTCATTAGTATAACTATTTGATTGTTAGATTTTTATAGAAATGTATTGACTGCTGTTACCAACTCTTGTTTGTCCAGAAAGTTGTGGCTGTAGAACATCTTTTTATTGGCATTATAGATCAACGTCACCGGAATCGCACCATCCCAATCTGTGTCTACTTGATCAATCCAGTTGTTGTATTTATTGTCAGTCAAAACGACGACTTGCGATTGCAAATCCCATTCCTCCAGAAATGGTTTGAGCTTACTTTCCAGTTGGCGTTTGAAGTCCATGCTCACCAGCACGACCTGTACTTTTTGAGCTTGATACTCTGCTTGTAGCTCTTCAAAATAGGGTAATTCTTCGACACAAGGTTTGCACCAAGTTGCCCAAAAGTTGATGACGTAAGTGGTATCGTTGTTGCGCTCAAAGTAAGGAGCGACGCCCTCAAAGTTGTTGTAGATAGGGACACTACCGACTGCTGTGTTTAGATAGGTCACCTCTACTTCGGGGGCAGTTTGTGCCAAAGGGATGGCAGTTGTTTCGCTAGGTGTCGTCTCTTCTTCTTTTTCTTGAACTTGATTTTGACAAGCTGTAAAGAACAAAAACGCCGTAAAAAGAGTAATGTATGATCGCATATAAAATGTTTAAATTGTCATGTAAATAGACAAGACTGAAACAACAATCGCACTTTAAGAATGTTATGTCAGTCGCTTACCTAAATGCCTGCTTATAACCACTTAGGACACCTCATTATTATATCTTTTATATCCAAAGTAAACACAGATGTTTAGATTCTCTATTGTTGCCCTGTTGCTAATAGGACACTTCATTTCCTATGCCCAAACGAACGGAAAACTCGTCCAAGGCGAAGCCATTGTTTCTTTTTCTCAGATTGACCTATTGGGGTTCGGCATTCCTGCTGAAAACGGCATTGATCTACACAAAATATGGTACGAAACACTGGGCAGCGACGGACAACTAGATACAGCGTCCGGCTTGTTGATCTTGCCTCAGTTGACAGAATTGCCCCCGCCTATCATTTCCCATCATGGTACGACAAGCCCACGCACTGCCATTCCTTCCAATCAGCAAAGTCACTTTGGTGAGATATTCTACGGAGCTTTCGGTTTTCCAGTCGTCGTAGCAGACTTGTTAGGTATGGGGGAGTCCAGAGGTTTTCATCCTTATCTGCATGCTGCCACTCAAGCGAGCGCATCTATTGATTTGTATAGAGCAGCTAGTGATTATGCAGCCGACTTGAGTGTAGAGCTAGGCGATCAAGTATTCGTCTCTGGCTACTCTCAGGGTGGTCATGCAGCGATGTCTACTTTGCGCGCTTTGGAACTAGATCATGCCGATGAATTTGAAGTCTTAGCTGCCACGCCTATGTCTGGTCCTTATAATTTGAGCGGTACATTGCGCGACGAGATAGCGGCGAATGAAGAATATTTATTTCCTGCTTATCTAGCTTATATCGCTAAAGGATTCCAAGCAGCTTATGGTGATATTTACGAGGATGTCAATGAACTATTCAAAGAGCCATATGCTAGCGTGGTTCGTCCATTCGACAATCAGGAAGATTTTACGCTAGGACAACTCAATGACAGCTTGCTGATACTGCTCAATGAACTAGAGGGCGCATCAACACCTACCGCGCTATTCCAAGAGGAATTTTTAACAGCCATGGTCGCACTAGATACAACCAACCGAATCGTCGCCGCTATCGTAGACAACGATGTATATGACTGGGTGCCGCAGACGCCTACGCGCTTGTATTATTGTGAAGCAGATGAGCAAGTGCCTTTTGAGAATGCTGTATTTACAGATTCAGTGATGACTGCTAATGGCGCGCCAGATATAGAAGCGATGAGTCAAGGCGCAGGTTTGGATCATGGTGGTTGTGCATTTGTGGCGTTTCCGGTATCTGCTGACTTTTTTAGAAGTGTGCTGGTCGCTTCTTCGACTGAAAAAATAAATGAAAATCTTGACATTTCATTCTTTCCAAATCCGACTCAAGAGCACATCCAGTGGCAATACGAAGGGCGTGTACTGTCTATCACCGTATTTGATGTGCAAGGAAAACGGATATTGCAAGAAGTGGGAGATAAGTATGAGTTAGATGTGACTGATTTAAGATCGGGTGTTTATTTTCTGCAAATTCAGACTACAGAGGGTGTGAGTACGCAGCGATTTATGAAGGAGTAAATAAAGTAAGTGGTCGTTCACTAGACGTCGGAACAAGTTGGGCGACTACCTACAAAAAAAGCGGTAGAATGATGACAGAGCATCTTTCTACCGCTTATGTTTTAGATACAAACTAAAGCAAACTACTTTAGCGATCTATGGATTTGAACTATAGTTTAGGTGCGCTTGGCTGACTAGACTCATCAAAAGACTTACCATTCCAGACGCCCAACCATTCACAATCTTTTCCAATACGCTTATACGACAAAAATTGCAAAACGGCATCTCGCTTTTCTTTCCGATGAATCAAAATTGAGCTATTGCCAGAGTTGACATTGAAATAGTATTTTCCAACACCCATTGTGAACTTCTTCTTCATATCAAATATCAATTTATAGTTTTTCTTTTCGACTCGATACATACTTAAAATGCATCTTTGGCAATCATGGGAGAAGAAGTCTAAGCTATTCAAATGGGACATACAGCTCAAAAAATCAACTACGCGTTTATAGTTACCTACAAAATCAACGAGACAATTTCATTTTTAGTTTAAAATAATGTTAATAAATGCGACAATAAACTTGAAATATTGTTGCACTCTTCCCTTAACGGTCAAATGGTCAATTTTTCAAGCGTATCAATGTCAAGCCATCTCGAATCGGTAACATGACTTTCTGCACACGATCATCAGCGGCGACAAGCTTGTTGAAAGTATCAATAGTCGCGGTCGTTTTATTCAATTTTTCCAGCAGTACTTTGCCACTCCAGAGCACATTGTCCACAATTAAAAGTCCATTTTGACTCAAATGATGGACGGCATATTCATAATAGAAAGCATTGTCCCGTTTTCCAGCATCTATAAAAATAAGATCAAACGTTTGGTCGAGTGTGTGCACAATTTCTTTAGCATCGCCGATATGTAGATAGATATGCTCTTCTAATTTAGCTTTAGCGATATATTTACGGATGATGTACGCTAGTTCTGCATTCACTTCTATGGTGTGCAATTCGCCATTCGGGACTAAACCTTTCGCCAGACACAAGCTCGCATAACCCGTAAATGTCCCAATCTCTAAAATCTGCCTCGGTCGAATCCATTGACTTAAAAAGCTCAGCAATTGCCCTTGCAAACGGTCGGTCATCATCTGTGGGGCGAGTGTTCTGAGATGTGTTTCTCGCTCCAGTTCGTGCAAGATGGCGTCCATAGTCGAGGAATGATCTTCACAATATTGCTGTATATTTCGCGCTGAAAAATTGCCATGTTTGAATCTCATATTGTTCTATTTTTTCGCCACAAAATGAAGATCAACGCCAGACTAGCTGTGCCGCCAATAGCAAAAGATACAGCTAGTGGGAATGCCATATTCACTACTTTTTCTGTCGCTTTCAAAATATTATATATACCTAGAAAGGCTGTCACCCCGACGATGAGCAACATGGCAGTATTGTTCCATTTACTATTGCGAAAAGCTTCGGGAATGATGGCGTGATCGTTGATGACCTGAAATAAAAAAATCGCGATGATAGGCAGCAAAACGCCATTGATCGCTTGTGCTAAAATGATGGCAGGAACAGGTTTTACTTGTAGTAGACAAAAGAACAACCCAATCCCCAGCACACTCAAACTAACTGCTCGAAAACGCCTCGTTTCCTCTCCCCAAGTTTCCCCAAACAAAGCTTTAGCAGTCACCGCCGTCGCCACAGGAGCTGTAATCGCCGAACTCAATCCAGCTGCACAAAGCCCAAAAGCGAAAAAAGTCTTCGCCCAATTACCACTCTTACTAGCTAAAGTTTGAGCCAAATTTTGAAAAGAAAAATCGCCCCCTAGCTGCGTCCCGACCAGCAAAATCGCCACCGAAATAACGCCACCAATGATGACCGCCGAAATGATGCCCCAACGCATCTCAGGCACACTTTGTCCTTTCCCAATTCCTGTAGCCAAAAACAAATTATACGGTACAATCGTCGTCCCAATCAACGCAATAATCAACAAAGCAGAAGATTCATTCAAAGGCGCAAACAGCGCAGTATCAGTAGCAAAATTGATGCCCTGAAAAGCAATGTAAATAAAAAACAAACCCATCAAAGCGACTACGATTCCCAAAGTACGAGCAATCCATGGCAGTTTCCCTTTCCAAAGCACAACCGCATTTAAACCTGCCACGATCAAACTCAAAACGCGTACATTCAAATCTACAACCATCGCCAAACCAGAAACGGCGCCCAGCAAATTCCCCATTTCATAAGCTGCACACCCAAAAGCCACTGCCGCAAACACCGCTATTTTAATCCGCCGACCACTTTTACCTTGAAAACGAGTCGACAAAATCGCCCCCAAACTCTTCCCTGACGCCAAACTCAATCTCGCCGCCGCCTCTTGCAAGACCACCGTCGCCCCAATTGAAAACAACAACGCCCACAACAAACCCACTCCAAAACTAGCCCCAGCCTTGGCAGCCGTCGTCACCGTACCTGGACCAATAAAAGCAGCAGAAATGATCGACCAAAGGAGAATACTTTTTGCATTACGGCGAAAGTGGCTCACAGCTTGTTGTTTGATGAAAAACAAATGTAAGTGGAAAAATTGGGATCATTATTCTAAGTTTTTGGCAATTGTATTCCTCCGTCGGTGCTGATGTTCCGCCTAGAAGATGAGCCGTTAAGAAAGTTGATCGTGGGAGAGCGAAAGGAGCAATCCGCGAACGGTAACGCTGAGGAACAAGTATCTTGCTGCATCCAAAAAGAGTGGCTCGGGTTGCGAGCGGGAGGCGGATCAACTTTTAGGCTCATATTCTCAGCGGAGAGGTTTTGGTTCTTTTTACGGCAAAAAGAACAAAGGAGTAAAGTAGCCTGAGATATTAATCTTTAGCATTAATTCAATACGATTCCCTTATCTTCCCGCCACAACAAAACAGACATGCACACCAATTTCAAACGACAAACCGCTATCATCACAGGCGCAGGTCAAGGCATCGGCTTCGGAGTCGCAAAAGCCCTACTTGAGCAAGGCGCAAATGTCCTACTCAACGATCTAGACGCAGCATTAGCAGAGCAAGCTGCAAATAAACTAAATGAACTACAAAAAGGAAAATGTATCCCACATACAGGAGACGCGAGCCAGCCAGAAGTCATCGACGACATCATCCATTCTTCAATCCATCAATTCGGCACAGTCGACATCGTCGTCGCCAATGCAGGCATCACCATCTTCAAACCCTTCATCGACTTTGAACTCGCCGATTTTCAAAAAATAATGGCAGTTAATCTGCAAGGCAGTTTCTTCCTCACTCAAGCCGCAGCCAAAGTCATGCAACAACAAGAAAATGGTGGACAAGTCTTACTGCTTTCCTCCATCGTCGGACAACGCGCTTTCCCCAATTCAGCCGCCTACGCCATGAGCAAAGCCGCTTTGAGCATGATGGCGCGTACTTTGGTGATTGAATTATCGCCGCTCGGTATCCGCATCAACGCCATTGCACCAGGCGCAACGGTGACCGAACGCACCCAAGAAAACAATCCAGACTACGCATCCACTTGGCGACGCCACAATCCCGATGGACAAGTCGCTACACCCGAAGACATAGCCGAAACTGCTCTTTTCTTACTATCTTCCGCAGCTCGCCACATCAATGGACAAACCATCACCGTCGATGGCGGCTGGACAGGTGTGGGGAATCATCCAAAGGAGTTTTGAAAGCCTTGAAAAATGAATTGTAAAAACTGTGGACACGAAGTAAACGGCAACTACTGCCATCACTGCGGTCAAGCCACCAAAGTTAATCGCATCAACTTTTCCAATGTTTTGGAAGACATCACAGAAGGCGTTTTTCAACTCAACAAAGGCTTTTTCTACACGCTAAAAGCTATGTCTGTCCGACCTGGTCATGCGATCCGTGAATTTTTGGAGGGCAAAAGAAAGAGACATTTTAAGCCGATTGCTTATGTGGTGACGATGTCGACTTTGTATTTTTTGTTGTCGCAGGTGATCGACAAGCCGACTTGGATAGACGATGGAGTAACAGGTTTTTTCAACTTTGAAATGACCGAAAAAGAAAAGTCAGCGTCAAAGATCCTAAATGTGTTAGATTGGTTTAAAAAGAACTACACCTACATTACGCTGATACTTCTACCTATTTTTTCACTAGCGTCCTATTTGCTTTTTCGAAGGTTCAAATTGAACTTTTTGGAGCATATTGTAGTCAATGCCTACATCACAGGGCATCAAGCTTTATTCTACGCATTCTTCGCAATTTTAGCAACTACCTTTGGGAATCATGATATTCTAGAGTTATTACCACTTTTAATTGCTGTTAGCTATAATTTTTGGACATTTAATCAGCTCTTTTCTAACAGGAAATGGTTTGTAAATTTGCTCCGAATGACAGTAACCTATGTATTATATTTTATTTTCAGTGTTACCATTTTACTAGCTATTTTTGGCATTAGCGAACTTTAAAAATGATCAATTTTAATCCATGCGAATTATACTAATTACTTATTGCGTACTTCTCACCTCTTCTCTTATCGCCCAATTTACCCAAGTCAATGACTGGCATTACATCCAAATAGACGACGATAAACAAAAATGGGGCGATTGGCGACAGCCTGAATGGTTGCGCTATTTCGGTTTGGACATGATGGATGTCAATGGAGACGACTATTTGGATGTCATTTCTGGCAGATATATTTATCACAATCCTGGTGGCAATATGGACGCCAAATGGGAACGCTATGAACTACCTGACAATGTCGATGGCATTCTCGCCATGGACATTGATGGAGATGAAAATGCAGATATTATCGCTCAAGCGTTACCGAATATTTACTGGTTTGAAGCGACAGATGCAACTGGCAAATATTGGATGGGACGCATCATTGGTGCTGTTCCTGCCACCAGCCATGTCAATAGTCAAGGCTTCGAGCGAGCTCAAATTGTGCCTGGTGGAAAAGAAGAATTTGTGATTGCAGGAGATGGCGACATTTATCTGTTTGAAATTCCAGAGCGACCAGATCGAATGCGCTGGAAAAGCACATTGGTCGCTCAAAATACCTCAGACGAAGGTATCGGTATCGGAGATATTGATGGCGACGGAGATATGGATATTGCAGCTGGCAGACGTCCGGAAGGTGCAGATGAACCGCTAGAAGTCGTTTGGTTTCAAAATCCTGGCATGATTCGCTCGAATTGGTTAGCCTTTCCAGTCGGGAAAAGTGTACATCCGACCGACCGCGTTGAAGTAGCCGATTTGAATGGAGATGATAAAACCGACATCATCATTTCCGAAGAGCGGTATCCAGGTCTGGAGCCAGATGCTAATTTGTATTGGTTTGAGCAAAAAAGTGTGGACAGTTGGGAGCGAAAAACCATCGTCACTCAATATTCTATGAATAATCTGGATGTGAAAGATCTAGATCGCGATGGTGATTTAGATTTGGTGACGAACGAGCATAAAGGTAAAGTATTCGAGACCCAGATCTGGGAAAATGATGGCTATGGTAATTTCAAAAAATCCATCATCGACACTGGAAAAGAGAACCATTTGGGAACTCAGTTAGCAGATATGGACTGTGATGGTGACTTTGATCTCATCGGCGCAGCTTGGGACGAATATGAATTTATGCACTTGTGGCGGAACGATTATTACGACAATCGCTTTGAGTGGAAACATCTCAGCACAGCCGACTACACCTTGCCACGTACCAATGGCAGCAACGAACAAACGGCGTCTCTAGTTACAGACCTCAATCAAGACGGCATCAATGACATCATCATCACAGATCGAACTGTCGCACCTTCTGTCATCGCCATGATCTACACACCCGAAGGCTGGGAACGCTACGTCATAGACGATACCGAGTTGAGGATAGAAGCTGGTTCCGCGGCTTACGATATAGATGGTGACGGCGATATGGACATCGTTTTCGGTGGCGAATCACAAAGCAACGAAATTTGGTGGTGGGAAAATCCTTATCCGAATAGTTCGCCCGAAATTGCTTGGCAACGCTACACCATCAAAAAAAGCGGTGCGACCAAACATCACGATCAAGCTTTTATCGACTTTGACGGGGATGGGCAGAAAGAATTGGTGTTTTGGAATCAAGGTGCACATGGTCTATACTATGCTAATATTCCCGATGACCCAAAGAGTGTGGAGGAGTGGATGATGCAGCCCATCTATCAGTACGATCCCAATAGCGAAATACCGCCCCGTTCACAATATCCTAGTTGGCGAAGCATCAACGAGCACGAAGGACTTTTTGCTATGGATATGAATGCCGACGGTGTGAATGACATCGTAGGTGGCGGTCGTTGGTTCGAGTATCAAAATGGCAGTTTCAAAGTGCATGAAATAGACCCAAGCTATACTTTCACTCGCGCCGTAGCAGGTGACTTGATAAAAGGCAATAGACCGGAAGTCGTCATGGTCGTCGGCGATGGCATAGGCGATTTGATTTTATACGAATGGAAAAACGGCAAATGGCAAGATCGCATCCTGATCGAAGATGTCTATAATGGACACACACTGGATATCGTCGATTTCAACGGCGACGGACACTTAGATATTTTCAACGCCGAAATGCGTTTTGGAACAGAAAATCTGTTGTCAGAAATCCGAATTTTACTGGGTGACGGTAAAGGTAATTTCCGAAAACACGTCGTCGCTAAAGGCTATGGCGTACATGAAGGAAAACTGGTCGATCTGAATGGCGATGGAAAGCTGGATGTACTTGGAAAACCATATAATTGGCAAGCACCGCGTTTGGATATTTGGTTGAATGTGGGAGAGAAAACAAGGGTAAAGTAGCCTACTCTTGCAACTTCCAAATCCATTTCCCCTGACCATCAAAGTACCCAATTTTATTGCCTTGCTCGGCACGATATAGATTGGGCGCGACGGCTTCTATGTGCTCGAATTGCATAGGGACGACCTCTTGTCCTTTCAGTGTCCGCACACCATGCAATCCTCGGATGCGGATGCGGGCAAAACCGGATTCGTAGTTCTCGATTTTGTCGTATTTGGGGGGCACGACTTTGATGCCGTTGCGATTGATGATGCCCCATTTGTCACCAGAGCGGACGACGGCGACGCCGTGCTGAAAATTGGAGGCTTCTTGATAGTAGCCATCGAAAAGTCGCGTATCCTCTGTGATGAAGTAAAAACGGTATTGGTTGTCACGCATGAGTCCGCGCCCATTCTGAAAATTGATGAGCCGATTCAGACTAGGTTGTATGATAGCATCGCCTGCATCATCTAGTAGCCCGGCTCTTCTGTACCCTTTGTAGACGACCGCACGACCGCTATTGAAGGCTAGACATTTAGAGTACGCCAAGTCCACGATCACATTGCCATTGCGATCAACATAACCACATTCGCCATTTTCTTGTACGGCTGCTCGTCCTTCTACGAAAGTGGAGACGCGGGCATAGTTGGTAGGGATCACGAGCTTGCCATTGGTGTCGATATAACCGTATTTGTCTTTAACTTTAACCGCCGCTCGTCCTTCGCTATATGGTCGGATGTCATTATAACTATTACTAGTGATGATGTCGCCAGACATATTCAGGATGCCATAGCGTACTCGATCGCTGCCGTAGCGTACAATGGCTAGATTGTTTTCATCAAAATTGTTGATGTCGATGAATTTGGGGCGTACGATATAATTGCCGATCTCATCTATCAACCCAAATTTTCGATCTTCCACCACTCTCGCCACTTTTCCTTCAAAATCATAAGCCTGATCGAATGGACCGGCGATGGCTAGCTGACCTTCTGTATCAAAATAGCTGATGCCTGAACCCGTCGTCGCCCAAAACAAACCGTTTTTGACATTTCCGACACGCCCAAACTGAAATGGAACGACTACCTTTCCGTTGCGATCTATGAATCCCCATTTGCCATTCTGCCGAGCTGCCGCCATGCCATCGCTGAATGACTGCACTTGCTGATAGCGATTCGGAATGACTTGTTGACCGTCTTCATCCACAAACCCCCATTGTCCACCTTTTTGTACAGCAACCATATTTTCACTTAGCATCCCAATTTCTTCAAATCGAGCTCCGATAGCAATATTGCCGAGCGTATCCAATAGTCCGTATTGAAAAGACTGAATATGTACTTTGAGAAGCGGTTGTTCACTTCCTTTCAAAAAGTCGATAGCATCATAGCGGAATGGGACGACTGCTTTGCCTTTTCGATTGACGACGCCCCATTTTTCACCATCGTTGACGAGCGCGTGTCCAGCTTTATAGGCTTTGATTTGCGCATATTGCGGCACAATGATTGTCTTTCCCAATGTATCAATATAGCCCCAAGAACAGTCCGAACAAATTAACTTAGCATCTCTTCTAAAAGTCTGACTATCAGATGTATAGTCGATCATAAAAGTTGGTGAGAGTAAGTCGTTGAGATAGTTTTGGAGCATCATGAGCCCCTTGTCTTCATCTCTAATGGCACCCGAAAGTTGACCGTATTTAGCGATAGGCGCGATGCCTTTTTTGAATGTCCCGATGTAGGTGGCATCTTGCAAAATGATTTTCCCGCTACGAGCGATGAGGGCGTGTTTTCCATTCTCAATGACACAACTTGCCACTGCTGCATCTACAAAGTCAGATAAGTCTATGTGTAAAAATTGAAGTGGCGTGACTTGTGCCCCTAGGTCATTTCGGACAAGACCGAAGACCATTTCTGCTCCAAAATTGGTTTGTGCAAAAGTCAAATTATTGCGTTTCTTGATACCGACTAGCGTAAAATTCAGTGTCGGATAGACTTTCAAATAGTCATATTGAGGAACTATTTTACTTCTACCATCTTTGCTGTTGCGTAGTCCCCATTTATTGCTATTCGCATCGAAGTACCACTCGAATTGTTTCAACTGATAGAGTAGAGGCGCAGTTGATATTGTTGCTTCCTCTTTTTTTCCACCTATCTTGAAAGTAATGTGTTCGCCTGATCGTTCTTGAGATTGTGCAATCCGCCCATCTTGATCGAGTTGATAGACGTCTAATGCTCCTTGAATGTAGGCTTTAATACTTCCATTTTCCACGACAATTTTATCATATTGAATAGGGACGCTGATTTGAGCATTGCGGTCTAGCACACCGTATTGACCATTTTTGATGACCAAAGCTATTCCTCCTTGTAGCGGCGCGATATAATCGTAGAAATTCGCTAGTGTTTCATTGGCTTGCTGATCGACGATACCCCAAAGTTGACCTTCTCGAACACGAAATAGAGCAGTGCCATAAGGTTGAATTTCCTCAAAAGCTGCCGGCAATCGCAGTCGGCCTTCGCGATCTATCAATCCAAATTTCTGTTTCTGCTGCACGAGGAATAAATCGTCAGAAAAGGGTAAAAACTGCTGATAAAAATAGCCTTTGATAAGTTGTCGGCGGTCGGTGGTGTACAATAGTGTGTTTGCACCTTGTTTTAGCTGAATGGCATTCATCCCGATGACTTCGTAAGCTTCATACTCAGGAGCAAACAGTTGCTTCCCGGTATCGTCTACTGCTCCCCATAATCCATCTTTTCGATAAATGTAGATATGGTCGTCAAAAGCTTGAAGTTCGGTGGCGATGGGACGGAGTATTTGCTGACCATTGAGTTGATGCAACCCAAAGTCATTATTTTGCTGTACAATTATAAAATTGCCTTGAGGACGGATGGCTTCGTAGTTGGCAGCCAATACAATATTACCATTCGTTGAGATCATGCCCCAAAGCCCATCTTGAACAAAAGCTATAAGACCACGTTTCTCCCATATAATGACATCTTCGTAGTCGTCTAACAATACACGTCCTTGTCGATTGACGAGTGACCAATTGCCTGACTGAAGTACTGCGAAGTATTTCTTTTCCAATACTTCGACATCATCGTATTTTGTAGGAAGTATGACATTGCCTTTTCGATTGATGAGTCCGACTTGTTCACCGATTTGGATGCTCGCATAGCCATAGCGATCAAATGTACTTAGGGCATCGTATTTCGGTGGAATTTGTAGCTTGCCCAGTGCCGTCATCAACCCCCATTTTTGTTGTTGTTTAATCGGAAAGACATCTTGAGCCGTAATAAACAAAGGCAAGAGACATAGAAGAGCGGCAATCATTTTTTTCATGGGCAGTGCTGTATTTGGTGTATGAATGATTAGTTTTTGGGGTAGACAATGTGAGGTATGATTTGAGTTCGATCATTCGTCAAAAATTAACGAAAAAAACGGCGAAAAAAATTGTAAAGAGGAAACAGATAATCTAAATCAAACGTTCTACTCATATATCAACCGTGATAAGCGGAACACCTATTTTCTCCTACACTCAGCTGCTTACTTCGACAAGGCAAACTATTATCTAATCTCAACGATTGTATGGGCATCATTGATGACGCTCAAGTGTACGATTTGTTAAATCCCCCGTCGCATCATGCGCACACTAGTTAAAAAATCTCGGACATCTACTGAAAGCAAAAGCTCAAAAACGAATTGGCAGCAATTCTCCTCTTCTTTCTTTGCAAAAGTTAAGATCTTTTTTAAAAAGCACGGCTACAAGGCATTAGCAATCTGGATCATTTGGAACATCCTTAAATTCACGGTGGTCATCAAGCTGATTAATGTGTTTTTTGTTAAATAAACTTCACACTATCATAGAATTAACGGCTCTCCAATAAAGACATTAATCTCTGGCGTCAGTCTCACTTTGATTTTTACAATTAATGGGTTTTTCAATGGTGCATTGATCTTTGAGTGCATAATATAAGTTGTCCGAATGGTCGAAAATACTGCTTGCAGCGGCAATTTGCCTTTGTATTTCTGACGAAGCCTATCTAAGCGTTCTATTGTGAAATCTTCATTCTTCCCGACCAATTCTACTTCCAATGCAGGATTGATTGCTACACTCAGCGAAAAGCTATTCATGTCCAATCTCTCCGCTTCCAAGATGGGTAAGATTTTGAGCCATTCTTCGATCAAGTCGTAAGCTTTCTCTTTGGCATTGTTGCCTACATTCTGGACTTGCTGCCGGACGACATCAGAAGCGTCTTGCATCATTTGTTTAAATTGATCAATCATAGTGGTGGATGTTGATTAAAATTTTGTAATACCTTGAAAATCAATATAATGCAATCAAAGCATAAGGAGAAGTCTAACATCTAAATTCACTACAGAAAAGACTCATAGCCCCAAAATATCTTTTCAAAAACTCGATGCTGCACGAGCATAAAATCTTGATTTGATTTTACGAAATATCGACGGACGTAGGAGTCAGCTATTTTTATGCCAGTAGTCGGATCGATATTGTCTTCCTCTACATAGATAGGGTAGAAGCTGACCTGTTGTACACTGCCATCTTTTTTCGTTAAACTGATATTGGCGAAAGGGATAGATTGTAGCACGCTATCTTGCTTAGGATATTTGTTTTTGAAGGTCTCCGCCCCGATTTGCTCATATTCTGCTAGATAAGCTTCTGCCATAGAGCGATTTACTTTTTGAGTCGGCAAATTAGAGAAATCGTAAAAAGGCGCGAGTTCGTAGCGACTCCCTTGTACGTTGAGTTTGAAAGAATTGTTTTGCTGCTTAGGATACTCGACACTGATGCTCTGAATCTCCTCCATCGGCGTGCGGAATACCGTTTTGTCGCGCCAGTCATCGCCCGTCAGTGTAAAGCGAAAACGCAAATTGCCTCCCCAAGTCGGAATATGCACGACATAAGGCTGCTCGCTACCTTCCATTATCATATAGGTACCGCGCTCATCGGGTGTCGCACCGCCGACATAGTAGGATTTCAATTGCTCGCCTTGCGCATTGTATAGTTCTACTTTGATACCTTGTGATGCCAAATTATTGACCATGTTGGGTACGGCTGCGCTCGGTGGTTTGAACCTCATTTGTACTTCCGTAACTGCACGCATGACATTGGTGATAGCAGAAGGAGAGGCTCGAAACTCACCGTTGTACGTCCAATGATCCCCTTTTCGTTCTAGAGTAACCGTTTCGCCTGATCGTTTGGCGATAAATACCTTATGAATACTTTCTGCATCTTCTACTTTAAACTTTCGATCTGCGTCCACAAGCGTTGTTGCGGACTGTATCGTTTCCTCTTGCTGCGTCCACCACAGAACTGCTGCTCCCACTATAAAGAGACCCAATAAGAGCCAAGTCGTTTTATTCATTTTAAATTCTCTATTCTTTGAATCTATTGATTTTGTCACCTCTCCCATATACAGCGTATGCTTAAGTCATACGTTGTATATGATTCATACTTTTCATACATTATCTTTCACCTCTCCATATTTCCTTCTCCTCAACCAGTTAAATATTACGCCAAACATCGCCAGAAAAACCAGCGGTAACACGATATTCAATATCTGCCATTTCGTTTTTTCACTTTCTGCTTTCACCGTATCCAATAATCTGAGTTTGACCTCCTTGCCACGGGCAGCGATTACGCCATTTTCGTCCAATAAATATTCTATACAATTAAGCAAAAAATCTTTATTGGCATACGTGTAACGATCATACGGATTGAGCCCTAGAGGTGCTGCCTCGAAGCCGTTGGGTGCGTCAGGATTGGGGCGAACTAAGTTTCTAGCAATGTCGCCATCGGAAACGACGATCATATTTGTGGGTACACTTTCGGCGCGAAATGGGATGTTAAGTTGTTGTAAGGTCTGCATGAAACCCTCGGCAACTCGATTCTCAAAATAAGAAAGAAATATCCCCTCATAGAGCACCGCCATAGCTTGATTAGGTTGGTTATAATTATCAGGATTTGGGGGCTGTCGCAAGAAATCGAAGTCCAAAGTTGTGGGCGCAAACTGTATACGGCTACGCTGAGAGGAAGCTAGCAAGACTGTTTTTTCAACATTTGTTTTGGTGCGAACGCTGGTATCGATGGACGATGGAAATTTGAAGAAAACACGATCCAAGCTTTTGACGATCGGATGCGTACTTGTCGGTGCGGCAATAGGGTAGTAGAAGAAAGGAAATTGGTCAAATTGGGTCTGTGTACCGATCTGTCCGACATTCAACGGAATAGTCGTACTTTCCAAGTCCAATACCATGTTTGGATCGACACGAATGCCGTATTTGAAAAGCATATCTTCCAAATTGAGCTGGTAGTTGTTAGGAATATAAGTGCCGTTGATATTGACGCTATCAATGGAGACATTGAGCCGATCAATGAGCCACATCACTTTGCCACCATTCATGACATATTGGTCGATTTTGAATTTATCGGCATCTGAAAAGTTGTAGCGTGGTTTGGCGACAATGAGCACTGAAACCCGATCGACTGGAAGCGTTACCAAACTATCTAATGGCAAATGTCCAGTGTCATAGTACTGCCGCAAATTACGCTCTAGATCGTAGACTTCTGGTGGTGCGAGTTCGCCATGACCTTGTAGAAAGACGACATTGGGTTTATTGCTGAGTTGGAGTTTTTGGATGGCGTTGGCGAATTTATACTCCAACAGCGCGACACTATTGTTGAGGACGACTTCAGGGGAGACGCCGACGCGATCATTTTCCAATAAATTGACTGGATATTGCCTGCCTTTATAGGTGAAGATGGCATAAGGATAGATGCGTTTGGCAGATTCTCCATCGGTATCTTTGACGCGCAAATTGGTGGGAATCAAGCCATCTTTTTGTAGTTCTGACTGACGCGCTTGATTCTGCTCTTCTGTACCACCCAAAGGATCATCAAATTCATATTCAATCAAGCTTGAAACAGAGCGAAAGTCTTCCAATAATTCTCTTGTACTCTGCTGTAGTCGCTTGAAACCTGCTGGAAATTCGCCCTCTAGCAACACCTGTACATAGACAACTTCATCTAGACTTTTCAACAAATCTTGAGTCGGCTCGGTCAGCGTGTAGCGTTTTTCTTCTGTGAGGTCTACGTAGCCGTTGAAGTAGTTGGCGAGTACATTCAAGATAACTAGAATGCCTGCCACCAATGCCAATTGTAGGAGTGCTTGTGCTTTTTTGTTCTTCATAGATCGTCAATACCGAATCAGAATAACGTAGTGGTTTAGTGGAATATTTTAGCGTGTCATCCAGTGAATACTAAAGTCAGTAGCTTGGTGATGAAATAATTTATGACCACCAAGAGCAAGTTCACCGGATGACTAAAATACGTTAGATTAGGCTTCCTCTTTAATCACAATCTTCTCAATCTCATCACCCTGACGAATATCATTAATTACATCCAAACCTTCCACCACTTTCCCAAAAACGGTATGATTACGATCTAAGTGAGCCGTATTGGTACGGCTGTGGCAGATGAAAAACTGAGAGCCGCCAGTGTTGCGACCGGCATGCGCCATAGACAAAACACCGCGATCATGATACTGATTGTCACCATCTAGCTCACAGTCTATGGTGTAACCTGGTCCTCCTGTTCCTGGCATTCCTGTTGAGCCAGGTCTAGTATTTGGGCAGCCGCCTTGAATAACAAAGTCTGGAATCACGCGATGAAAAGATAAGCCATCATAGTAACCATCCTTAGCTAGGTCAACAAAGTTCTTAACAGTTTTGGGCGCGTCTTTTTCAAAGAACTCAATAGTCATCACGCCTTTTCTGGTATGCAATTCTGCTGTCATTTCTTTTAGATTTTAGAGGATAGATCTTAGACCGTAGAATTCACTCAAGTAGGTTAGATCCATCTCATTTATTTAAATGGAGTGCAAAGGAACGAAAAAAGAAGACTCGAACATTCAAGCCTATGTTTAAAAAATAGGATATTTGTCAGATTGAGGATAGACCAAGCATCCATGGCTCTAATGTCTATCGTCTAATCTCTAATATCTCGAAAGAATGTGCGAAAACATTGACTCCATCGTCATCAACTTTAACAAGGACAGCGTCGTCCTGTTGAATATTTGTGTCAGCTTTATCATGTTTGGTATCGCTCTGGACATTAAGGTGAGCGATTTTCGACGTATTTTTCAGACGCCACGTATTCCGCTCATTGGTCTGTTTTCTGAGTATGTATTGCTGCCACTACTGACGATTGCATTGATCGCGATTTTCCGCCCTGCACCTAGTTTTGCATTGGGTATGATTTTGTTGGCGACCTGTCCGGGTGGCAGCACGTCCAATTATATGGTGCATCTTTCTAAAGGCAATACTGCACTTTCGGTCACTTTGACTTCCATTACTACTCTGGGTGCAATTGTACTGACACCACTTGGGTTCACACTTCTTGCAAGACTATTTCCATATACTTCTGAGATATTAACGACCATAGATGTGAGTCCTTTGGAGATGATGAAAGTGATTTTGCTGATTATCGCGCTTCCGGTGACCTTGGGAATGTTGTCTCAGAGATATTTGCCTGACTTCACAGCACGCATCCGCCCTGTTATCAGTACGCTCTCAATGATTATTTTTCTGGGGTTCGTGACCATTGCCATTATCAATAATTGGGAGAATCTGTCTGGTTATGTGCATTGTGTATTTATTGTCGTGACATTGCACAATTCTTTGGCCCTGCTGATGGGCTTCTCTTTTGCGCGACTAATGGGACTGACGACTCGTGATGCGCGTGCTGTCTCGATAGAAACAGGGATTCAGAATACAGCTTTAGGACTGGCGATTGCGTTTCAGTTTTTCGATGGTCTCGGTGGCATGACGATGGTATTGGCGTGGTGGGGTATTTGGCATTTAGTGTCCGGTTTTGGGCTGGCATTGTTTTGGCGTAGGCGATTTGGATAAGGCATAGATCGTTTGGTAGAAAAGAATAAGAACATTATATTTATTCTGGCATTTATATAGCAACTACTTGTCTTGTAATCACCTAAAAATGATGGATGATGAGAACATTCTTTACTTACCTCTTCATACTATTTGCATGGAGTCAAATATCTGCTACTCCTACATCTGTAGCATCCACCTATAATGGGTATATCGTCACCTTAGATGGTAAAAAGCTGACGGGACAGATTGGTGATATTTTCTTTTCCGATGAAATCAGTGTTGTCTTGTTCATCAACGATTTTGGAACATCCTATCACTTGCAAGCAGAGCTTATTACCGGATTCGTCTTTCAGCAAGAAGATAAAGTTATCGAATATGAAAGTCTATTTCGTCCAGCGACACGCGCTTGGTCTTTCCTGCGTGTAGTAGAAAAAGGGGCGATACTGTCGCTATTCAAATCGCCGGAAGAGAAAATGGAATTTACGCTAGGAGAAGGTGGCGATGAGCTAAATGGGCAGCGCGTACAAGTAGAAGAATATTGGTTGAAGTTTAAAGGAGAACGAAGCGTAAAACTGACTCGATTTGGGTACAAACGTCAACTCAAGGATATACTCAAAGCCTATCCGGCGATGGTCAAATTGATCGGGAAACCGGGCTACAAGTACAAAGATATGGAGCGTATCGTACAAGAAGTCAATGAGTTGTATTTGTCGAAGAAAAATACACTCTGATAAAGATAATTAGTGTATCATCAAAGCGGTAGACTCATACAAAACAAATATTCAGCAATCTCAGACAATTTGGTTTACCATACCCCTAGAAATGCTCCCTTATCCAACGCCTTTACTTCCTGAATGACCGCCATGTCCACTTTCGGCGCGAAAAGACTACCAGATACGCGATCATCCTGTACATCTATAGCGAGTTCTTTAGCAATACGCTTCGAGAGATCACCCATAGTGCGGGCATAGCGTTCTGTTTTGCCGAGTGCCATAAACAAGTCGATGATGCCGCTGCGGATGACTTCATGTTGATCGAATTCTAATAACAACTGACGCAAAGATTTACCTCTTACCTCTTTTCCTTGCTCTCGCAGCTTATTTTTCAATTGCTCCACAGAATACCCCAAAAGCTCTATGCGGTGCTTCCACCAATCTTCGCTTTGTTCGGTCTGCTGCTCTTCAAAAAGGCGACGATGTTGCGCTTCGGATGCTTCTTGACAGGACATCAAACCCATCGCTTTGGTAAGCTCGATGATGGCAACAGCTTGCTCTTTGGTGATGACGCCTCGTTCGCCATGTTTGTCCTCTAGTGAAAAGAGTTGTTTGGCGTATTTGAGTTTGACTTTACTATTGGAAGCCAATGTGATGAGTTTGGCTAGCTCAATGGAGAGGTAATAATCCTTGATAATGGCATCTTTTGGCTTGGTACAAGGCGCGTAATCCAACATACGTTCCGGTGTACGGATGCCGTCACTAAATTCATAAATATTAGTAATCCACTTTTTGACATCACGCTCGTAGTGCTGTGTAGGCAACTGAAGCGCGACATAAAGGTTGGTGGCTTTGACCACTTTTGTCCCTTTCTTGCTGACCAATATTTGTAAATTCATCTCTCTAGTAATTGATTTATAAACAAATATAAAACAATTTGTATTTTAAATCAACTATTTGTTTGAATTTGAGTCAGCTAAAGATAATTTTGAGCTAGAAAAATAAAATAGAATGTTATTTAATATACTGATTATCAATTGCTTAAGTGTTTGTTTGAAAAATTGAGTAATTTGTTTGAAAAAATGATTTTTTTGTTCTGAAAGATGCCAAATCGCTCTAATATGCTAGTCAGGACTGCCATCACCTTCCAAACTATCTCTCGGCACTTTCCGAACCTCCTCATAAATCACCTCACCTTGCAGCAGTCGGTCACGCCTTAGAGAATCGCGTTTGGTACTTAGTTCAGTCACTAGATTCCGGACATCCAAAGATGTTCTGTTCAAGCTACGGTGATAGCTAACTATGAGAAATCGCGCCATATCATCGGGATGATAGAGCCCCAATTCATTCAGAAAAGCAGTCAGTCGTGAACCTTCATAAAAGCCCCAATTGACCATCATCCACTGTCCGAGGGAAAAATGCAATTTGTGCTTGACGACTTCTTCCAGTGCAGTCTTGAATTTTTGTTTGGAAGGGGCTTCAATGAGTCGACTCAGCTCAGAGAAAGCATCGTTTAAGTCCTTCGGAATGTAGACGCCATTGAGTTTGGTTTGCGTCAATCGCCATTGGTAGCGACCTTCGGCATCTAGAGAGTCAGGCTGAGAAAATGCAACCTGTGTGCTCAATAGAGCGGTGGCTAGAAAGAGGAATTTTTGCATAGGAATAGCGTACTTTTTACACGCAAAAACCTACGAGCAGCTCAAATTATTGTGTTTGACGACTCAGTGTGTATTTCGTTTCAAACTATCCGGCAGGGTAGTGGTAGCTGCTTTCCTCCAATCGGTATAACCGCCATATAAATCATAGATTTTAGCATAGCCCATTTCTTGTAAAACATTGGCAGCACGAGCACTTCGTCCTCCGGCTTTGCAGTAAACGAAAATGGTTTGGTTCAGCTGTATTTGTGCGTTGACGTTGCTCGCGAAATCATCTTCCAACACATTGATATTGATAGCACCATCTATGTAGCCATCTGCAAACTCGGTAGGTGTACGGACATCAAGTATGACTGCATTGGGATGTTGTTGTAGTTGAGTAGCAAATTGCTGAGGAGGTAGTTTCTGGATGGAAGATGTTGGTTTTTCTGCCTTTGTGTTTGTCGTCTGCGCTTCAATGCTGACATTTTTGGATTGGCAGGCGAAAAGGAAAGTTGCTAAAAAGAAGAAAAGGAAACGTTTCATTGTTTTTTGTTTGAAAAGTTAATCGTCAACAGGTTTGACCAGGCTAGCAGGGGCTGATGCATAGCGTTCCTCTCGCTCTTTGGTGTATCCAAAAGTCGTGTGCGGCAGCAAATGATTCAGTCCGGCAGAGATGACTTCTGCTCGTTTTGGATCTACTTTTACGCTATGTTCGTCGCCATCCACAAGTTTGAAATACATAATTGCGTTCTTTCCGATTTGAAAGCCATACGGCATTTGCTGATGCAATAAAGTATAGATCCAGGCGATCGTTTTCGGTTGATATTTTAACTTCTGAAAAACAGGCAATCTACTGATGTCGCGAAACCGAAAGTAGAGGTAAGATAAATGTATCCCAAACGCCAGCATCACCAATCCGGCAATAGAAAACAAGGTGCTTTGTTCAAAGAAAAAATAAAGTAGACCCAGTCCGCTACCCAGCAAAAAAATAGCTAGTAGTAAGCGTGTCGTCTGCTCGCGTTGGGCAGCTTTTTTGAGCAAGTTGATGGCGATGTCGAGTTCGTTTTTTTGATCGGTCGTCATTTGAATAGATCGAATGCTTTCAAGATGAAATGATGACTATGTAATTGTCTTGACGAAGTTAAGTTCAAATGATGTATTGGTAGCCCAATCCACAAAATATCAGAATAATAGTAGATCGTAATCTCACGTCTACTCTTTATAGATTTTGACCACCCTTTCCCCAGGCTTCGCATACCCGCGATACATTCCTTCCGAATTGAAAGGCATCGCAATATTTCCATAAGCATCCAAAGCAACGATACCACCTGAACCTCCTGCTTCCACCAATTTTTCATTGACTACCTTATTCGCAGCTTCTTGCAGACTCATATTGCTGTATTCCATCATGGCAGCGATGTCATAAGCGACGACGTAGCGGATAAAAAACTCTCCATGTCCGGTAGAAGAAACGCCACAAGTGTTGTTGTTGGCATAAGTGCCTGCGCCGATGATGGGCGAGTCCCCGATACGGTTGTAGCGTTTGTTGGTCATGCCACCTGTCGATGTTCCGGCGACGATATTCCCATTTTTGTCCAGAGCGACACAGCCGACTGTACCATGTTTCTCATCCTGTGTCGCTTCTTGCTGATTGGCTTCTCGTTCCAGTACTTTCTCTAATGATTTTTTGCGTCTATCGGTATGAAAGTAGCTATTGTCTACCAAGTCTAAATTTTGTGTTTTCGCAAACTGATCGGCACCTGCACCCACCATCATCACGTGCTCCGAATTTTCTAAAACAGCCCTTGCTGCTGTGATCGGATTGCGGACGGTACGCACACCACCCACTGCTCCGGCATTCAATGTCTTGCCCTCCATGATAGAAGCATCTAGCTCATTGACACCTTCATTCGTAAATACTGCGCCCTTGCCTGCATTGAACAGCGGACTGTCTTCCATCAACTTGATGGTCGCTATAACCGCATCCATACTCGTGCCACCTTTCTTCAATATTTTTTCACCAGCATCCAAGGCTTCGTTCATTTTGTCCAAATAAGCTTTTTCCGTTTCGGGCGTCATGTTTTTCTTTAAAATTGTACCTGCGCCGCCATGAATGACGATAGCATATTCAGCTTTTTCAGGTGTAGTGGTATTTGCAGTTGTTGTGTCACTTTCAGTCGTCATCGTATCGCTAGTATCGCAAGCTGTCAAGATAGAAAAGAGGAAAAAAGAGAGAAGTAGAGTTCGCATGATTGTCTTTAGTTGATGAAATGCCAAAGTTGTTAGGAGTCGGGCTAAAATTAAATCAAATTGTAGAGAGTGAGAAGTTCAGTGCTGTTTATTCCAAATTGAGGGCATACGAAGTTTAGAGTAATATGAGATGGAAATACAATTTGTCACAATCCTGATATCCGGATCGGAATAAGCTCCTTTTCAATCCAGCTCTGCTTCTAACCTCTTTTTCTTTACATTTGCCATTTTACAATAGTCCGTACAAAAAATAGAGGATATCAAGAAAAGGGCAAAACTTAGTAAATTGGAAGTTACGACACTTTCATCACTAAGTTTTTTGCCCAATGAGCATCAAGATACTCACAGAACAAATATTGTACAAAATACCGA
>JBCDHX010000091.1:0-23737 GCA_038749535.1 Bacteroidota bacterium | reverse complement strand
CTAGACCTTTTGATTCGTTTTGGGGCAATGCCAAAATGAATAGCCCGTCGGCTTGAGACAAATACCATGCTCATGTCGCTGAAAAATTGAATCATTTGATAAATCAAAGAGCAAAAAGGAATTTGATGCGTTTGCCCTGGAATACATCAGAAGCTATTGTTTTAGCGCACAATTCGTCATGGACACCTCATCAGCACACTACCTAAAATAGGGTATATTGTCCATAAATTTGCGTAATGCAATCGGTCTCATTACCTTCGGGTAACGAAGATTGAAACACGTATTCACCTTATTACCAAAACACCTCTACATATCTGATGATCTATTTTAAAATGCTAGTTTGTGAGCGTATCTCTCCTTGACACCACAAATCGGCTAAAGATTATTTCAGGTATTTCATCTCGAACAGAAAGAAGTTTTTTTCACGTTACTTAAATTCATCGCACTATGGGTTTTTATAGCAAAGTGCTGTGTCTTTGTCTGCTCGTCATGGGCACATTTAGCGCAGCTCAAGCACAAATCAACCTCCGAAAACTGAAGCAAAAAGCAGAACGCGCGGTTGACCGTGCCGTAGATCGTACCATTGATAGAGCCATCGACAAGAAAGTGGATGAGGCTTTTGGCATCGAAGGAGAAAATAGCAGTACGACTAGCAATGGTCGCAGCACCAATTCCATCGACGGCAGAGGTCAAAAACTAACGCCGCCCGATGTCTCACAACATTTGAGTGACGCAGATGCGGCTATCGCTTCCAACGACTACAGCACTGCCAAATTCAACATTCAACAAGCCATCTTGGGTGTCGAGCTGGAGATTGGGTATGCTATTTTGGATGATCTGCCAAAGACGGTACAAGGCATGAGTTTTGACGAAAGCAACGATCAAGTCTCTAGCTCCGGTGCAGGTTATTTGGGCTTCACGCTAGGACGAAATTATGAGAGCAACAACAAAGTGCTCAACTTTGGTATCGTCAGCAATAGTTTGCTGGTCGCTTCCTACAGTAGCATCCTCACCAACTCTACCTATACCGACGGCGAAGGCAACCAAAAGCGCGTCAATATAGACGGCAATACAGGTGCCCTGACGTATGATGATGGCAATTACGAATTGGCTTTACCCATCGGCAGCAGTTCGGTGATGTTATTTGATTGTAATGGCTTCGCCAATGAAAATGAAGTAATCGCCGCCGTCAAATTATTTGACATCAACGGTATTCAGCAATTGCTCGGTGAGCAGTAGTTTTTTAATCTTCAATATTCAGCAAAATGAAAATATTAATTCTAAGCTTACTACTTGCATATAGTATAACTATATCCGCTCAAGACCAGCTGACAACACACATGACGAGCGCACAGACTAATTATCAATCTGGGGATCTGGAGGAAACGCGCTTTGCTCTGCAACAGTCTTTGAATGAACTATACCTGCTCATCAGCAAAGAAGTACTAGCCGTGCTACCACAGCAGTTGGGCACAGCTCAGGCAGTAGGTGATGCTGATCAATACAATGGCGCATTACTGGGCTACACCGGCGTCTTCATTGACCGTACATACGAGAGCAGCGACCGTCAGAAAAACATTAATATTTCTTTGATACATGACTCGCCGTTGATGAGTAGTTTGGGTTCGTTTTTAGCATCGCCTATCATGAGTATGGCAACAGGTCGGAAACGACTAAAGGTGGATGGCTACAAAGGCGCATTGGAGCATGAAACGGATGAGTATGTCTTGTATGTTCCGTTTTCGCAGTCCTTGCTGACCGTAACATTTAGTGGCTATGATAGTGAGACAGAAGTCATCGGTTTGGCGAATCAGTTGCCCGTTACTAAAGTAGTAGCGATCGTGGAATGATTTTATGGATCATGAGCTATAAGTTATGGATTATGCCCCATGATCCATAACCCATAAGTCTACAGTCGACTACTCAGAATCCAATTGCCACCTACATCAAAGTAAACCGCCTCCGGGAAAATACTTTTGAAGATTTGATGGAAAAAAGTATCCGCTTGCATCCGATTGGCGTCGCCCAATGTAAAGCAATTGTATAGCACACGACCATTGTTGGCACACAATTTTTTCAGTCCTTCTACAAACACTGTCGAGCGGAACTGTTCTGCCGTCTTTTGATCTAAAAATACATCCATACAGATCAAATCAAATTGTTCTTCTTGCTGCATGACATAGGCATAAGCGTCTGCTGCTATGGTCATCACCGGACTTTCTAAATGTGTGATGATGTACTTGTCTGCCAGATATAGTACAGATTCGTCGATCTCTACTGCCGTGTAGTCGTATTGGCGATCAAATTTTCGTTCCAACATCAACGGAATACTACCCAATCCAAATCCAAGTAGTAGTACTCGCGCACTCGATGGTGGCAGTTCTATTTGCTCAAAAGTACGATAGAAATTGGTGTAAAGGTCTTCGTAGGAATAGATGGCGTGAGCAGTCGATAGCTGATAGCGTCCGTTCTGAATACTGACATACAGATGCGGATTGTATTCGCTAGGCGCGCTTTCCACATGAATTTCTGTCCAATAACTCAACCACCTTTTCCACCAAACTATGCTTCTGTTGGCTCCCACGTCCTATATTTTGCCGTCTGCTCAAAAAGATGAATCAATATCATCCGATCATCGGTGTTCAATGCTTCGCCTCGGCGCTCAGACATTCGCTGCACCAATTCGATAGCTTTTTCGAGTTCAAAAGTCTCAAAGTCGTCGCCGCCCCAGGTAAAAGAAGGAATGAATTTGGGCGGAAAGCCGCTTCTAAATATATTCGTACAGATCCCAACCACGCTGCCAGTATTGAAACTCGTATTGATGGCAGAGCGAGAGTAATCGCCCATGACCAAACCACAAAACTGTAATTGTGTAGACACATATTGATTAGCTAGATAGCTCCATTGTTTGACATTGCTGTAGTTGTTTTTCAAGTTAGAGGCGGTCGTCCCTGCACCTAGATTACACCAGTTGCCAATGACCGCATTGCCCAAGTAGCCATCATGTCCTTTGTTGGAGTAGCCTTGAAAGACGACGTTTTTGATTTCGCCACCTACTCGACAGTGTGGTCCAAAAGTACTACCGCCATATATTTTTGCGCCCATTTTGATGATGCTGCTCTCGCATAGCGCAATAGGTCCACGTAGCGTACTACCCTCCATGATTTCTACATCTTTCCCGATATAGATCGGTCCATTTTTGGCATTCAGTGTGCAGCACTCGACAGTCGCCCCTTCTTCTACAAAGATATTGTCCGCGCCCATCACCCAGTTGCTATCCGTCAATGAGGCAGAGACACGACCTTGGGTGAGCAACTTGAAATCTCTCGCTATCTCTTCCCCATTGTGCCTAAAAATATCTGTCAGATGCATCAGCCTCGTAAACTCAATATCTGCCAGCTCATATCCCTGCAACTCTTCGATCTCTTCGTCGCGCATCAGTAGCTGTATCTGCTCGTCGTTCAGGCGCGTCGCTACCAGCTCACCGCCATATAAGATCGCTTCACTAGACTGCAAACTCATAATAATGGAACAGAGCTGCTCATTCGGCAAGAAAGAACTATTGATGATGTAGTTGTCTTCCTCTACATGAATGGGAAATTTCGTACTCAGGTACTCTTTGGTGATGAAAGAAGTCTTTCCATTGAGCCATTTTGCCCATTTTTCTTGTATCGTCAATATGCCCAATCGAAGATCACCTAGCGGACGTGTGTGCGTCAGCGGCAAAAAGCGATCTCGGCTATCGTCGTCGAATAAGATGATGTTCAGCATAAGAGAAGGTGTGCATTTTTGGGTCAAGAGAAAATGAAAAATTGTGGAAACAAAGATCCTAAGTCTGAGTTCAACAAAAAAAGCTCTAATCGTTTGATCGACTAGAGCTTTTTAACGCTACAAAAGTATAGCAATTGTTGATACTACTGCTTACTCTTCCGTCTTTTCTTCCGCGTTGCTGCGCTTAGAAAAACGAGCGAATTTCTTGTTGAACTTATCAATACGTCCTGCACTATCGACAAACTTCATTTTTCCCGTGAAAAATGGATGTGATGCACTAGAGATCTCCACTTTGATCTGTGGATAGTCGTTGCCGTCTTCCCAAGAAATGGTATCACGCGTAGGCGCGCAAGATTTTCCTAAAAAAGAGGTATCTGTAGAGATGTCCGTAAAGACAACAGTTCTATAATTTTCTGGATGAATATCTTTCTTCATAATTTTTTCAATTTCGGAGCGCAAAGATAATTGATTTTCTAGGTTTAGGAAGTCTTGCCGTCACTTTTTTAGTCAAAGTTCTCGGTTTTTCATTCAAAATGAGCAAATTGAGTTTCTTTGCGCCCCCATTTCAGTTCTGTAAGATTCACTTATCGCATTCAAGATGACAATCAAAAAGATATTGTACTGGATACCGACTGTATTGTTTTATATCGTTTTCGGCTCGATTTTGGGCATCTTTCATCTACTACAGTTGGTAGGACTCGCCATCGGCTATCAGACACACAAGGGAGTCGTAGATATGATGATTCATTGTTTGAATGCAAGTCTGCTGCTAGTAGGTGCGCGTCGTTCTATCGATTGGCGGACGGATGCTTTCCCAACAGACAAGCCTATGCTCATCGTCAGCAATCATCAAAGTATGTTTGACATCCCGAATATAGGCTCGATTTTGATGCGACATCATCCTAAGTTCATCGCGAAATACAGTCTAGCAAAGGGTATCCCTAGCATTTCAATCAATATCCGAAAGGGCGGTTCTATTTACATCAATCGGAAAAACAAAGAGGAAGCCATTCAAAAAATTCAGGGGTTTGCCGCTTACCTTAATATCAACAACTTCGCCGGAAGTATCTTTCCCGAAGGTACACGTACACGCGATGGGCAAGTCGCTCCTTTTCGCAAAAGTGGACTGGCAACCCTTCTAGAACTCATGCCGGATGCAACTATCGTTCCGCTCGTCCTTCAAAATTATTGGAAACTCGGCAAATATCGCATGAAGCCGATTCCATTTGGACTCCAACTAAAGACGGTCGTGCTGCCTGCTGTGGATCGCAGTGATAAGGATGTGGAGGCAATCATCGAGGAACTGGAGACACAGATCCAAGAAGTGGCAAAGGAGCTGGATTAGCGACTACAAACAGATGATTTCCTACATGGCTCATTCTGCAAAACAATCAACTTTATCGACTATTTTTTGCCATTTATCTAGTTTTATGTTGTAACTATTTCAAAATTTTGTATTTTAAGAGATAGACGAGACGATCAGATTTCATGTTTGACCGTTTCTGTTTCCTATTTCAAAAAATTAATGAGCATTCAATTGATTAACGAAGATTTGATACAAAAGCAACCGGTGGTGTGAGGTTCGAATGAAATGAGTTGTTACATACGATTAGTCTGATGTCGTAATTTTTTGGGTAGGACAGTTATTTATCCACCTTTAAATAGTTATGTCATGAGATATGAATCACAGCTAAAGATAACTAAACATGCTTACAAGCGTGCAAAAGAAAGATTAGGCTGGAGTCGTAAAGCACTCGACCGAATGTTATCTATCATTCACGAATATGGCTTCACTCGCCACGAAGCGAAAGGAGAACTCAAAAAGTATATGCTCAAGCAGAGGCGCAAATATAAAAGTAAGGCTTATGCCAGAGTATATGGTGAAGTGATCTACTTCTTCCGCGATCGCAGCTTGATTACATTGTATCGTCTGGACAATGAGTACATCAAGTACTTAGTGATTTCCAAAGCTGCTTAAATCGACTTAACTGACACCAAATACATACATCATGAGCCAATACACGGATTTCGTCGCCACTGACCACGCTTACCAACGCGCTAAAGAACGACTAGGATGGAAGCGAAAAACACTCGATCGGATGATGTCGAAAGCTTTCAAAGAAGGCTATACGCATGGTCAAACAAAGAGTAAATTACAGAAGTACATCACTAAACTTTGGTTTGAGCACAAACATGCTAACAACACCAGAATTTACGGTGAAGTCATTTATTTTTTCAGTGACAACGTCCTTATTACTTTGTATCAACTGGACAGAAAACTCTTGAAGTGCTTGAAGTTATCCAAGCAGTAGAAGAAAGGGGAACTACAATCATCATGTAGTTCCCCTTTCTATCTTATCACAAGCTTTCGAGAAAGCGTTTTACCCTTTCTTACGACCAAATAAATCCTTGCTCCCCTCATCCAATGCTGGATGCTCGCGAGGCGGTTCATCGACTACTGTATTGAACATTTTGGGGATGTATGTCCAATATCCGTTTTCGTAACGATAGCCTTCAAAAGTACCATCAGGAATGTACATCGGGCGCGCATCGGGAATATCCGCACTGCCTGTTGTCGGCATCAAATGGTCAAAAATGATCGCCTCTTCAAATTCGTCGTAGTTGCAGACAATTTTTGACTCCGCCGAATACTCTAAAATGATTCTACTTTTGGCTTGCCCACGCTCATCTGCTGCAGTAAACACCGGTGCACCAAACTGCACTTTTCCATCCTCCATTGTCAATACGTCTATCAACTTGCGCTGTGCATATTGCTGCATATCATTGTGCCCGAAAGCCATCGCTCGGTCGCGTTGTGCATTGTCTTCGTAGCGTTCTATTTTCTCAAAGCCATCATAGCCAAATAGCAGGTATTTCTTTCCTTTTAGATTGTCAAATTGCTTGATATTATAATAAAGCGCACCGTACCAGTTGCGGTTGTCCGTCTGCGCATACTCTATATCTTCTAGTTGAAAGGAGCGATCTACCAATGGAATCAACTGCAAATCCGGCGTATTCATTTGAATGGCACCAAAGTAGCGATACTCAGAGCTATCGACATACAACTGCCAAGTAAAGATCCGAAAACTGCTATCTTGCGGATATTGGATAGAAATGGTCTGTAATCGCTCGAATGGATAGTCAAAAGAATTAGGGGTTTTCAAGGCTTTAGTTAAGGTCGGGATAAAGGAACGACAAGCCAAAAAACGCTGCTCCGCATCAGCGGCATTCACGATGGCATAAGATAGGACGCCGAGTGTGTCTTCGGTTTTGCTGATTGTAGCTTGTTGGGTAGAGTCTATTTGTGCGAAGGCTAGCACAGTACTCAGACAACAACTGATTGCGATTGCCAATTTTCTCATGGATTACTTGTTTTTTTGAAAGTAACGGTGGAGCTATGGCAGAAATTGCCAGTTTTCAGATTCGTTAACGAAAAGCAATGCAGTAAAAATCGTCTACAAAATTCTAATTGCTACCTGCCGTTTTTTCCTCAAAAACTGTTTATTTGTTGCCTCATTTTTAATTAACTACACCTATGAGTCAAACCGATCTCCGCTACCCCATCGGCATTTATGAGCCTCCATCTACCTTCACCGATGCCCACTTCGACAGTTGGATCGACTATCTGACTAGCTACCCAAAAAAGATACATGAGTTGACAGCTAATCTGAGCGACGGAGAACTCCATTATCACTATCGCCCTGGAGGCTGGACGATTCGTCAAGTAGTCCATCATCTACCAGACAGTCACACCAATGCCTACATTCGCTTCAAGCTGGGCTTGACGGAGGAGACGCCTACGATTCGACCGTATTTGGAGGATCGCTGGGCGGAGTTATCAGCGTCAAAGACTGCACCGATTGAATCTTCTTTGCAATTGCTGGCAGCCGTACATCAACAGTGGACGATCTTGTTGCGCTACTGCTCTTCGGCAGATTTTGAGCGAGCTATTCAGCATCCTGAAACGGGGAGCAGCGACTCTTTAGCTTATTATTTGGGCAAATATGTTTGGCATAGTCGGCATCATTTAGCGCATATTGAACAGGCATTGAAGCATAAATTTTCTTAACTCCCAGATTGTGTTTACCTTTCTGAGTAGTTAATCCAAAAAAATCACAATAAAAATTCTCTAAAGACAACCAAATAAATGGTGACCAACCTCCTTACATTCAGCTAGTCACCATTTATTTAGTTGTCAGAATTTATTATTCATAATTTTAGTTTGGAACTTATTTCAAAACAAATCATATCATGCGCCGACGAACGTTCATCAAACGCACTGCTCAAGCCGGAGCACTCACTACTATCGCTTTTTCAATTCCTGCTTGTATGTCTGCTTCCAATACTTATGCGTCTACCTTGGGTATTCAGTTGTGGACTGTTCGCAATTTGCTGGCGGAAGCTCCTCTGAAAACGTTGCAAGCCATCAAAGCAGCCGGATATCATCAAGTCGAAATGATGGACACCGAGCAGTTGGTCAATCTGAAACCACTCGTGGAAGAAGCTGGACTCGCTATCAATAGCTCATTTATCAATTGGACGTTACTAACTGGACGATGGGATTTGAGAGATGAGGAACCGGCAGCTTACAACTTTGAATCTGTGGTCGAACGTGCGGAGAAAAATGGGCTGAGCGAACTGGTTTTTGGTTATATGATGCCGGAAGAACGCAGTAGTTTGGACGACTACAAACGCATCAGTGACAAACTCAACGAAGCAGGAGCACTTTGTCAGTCTGCCAATATCCAGCTTTGTTATCACAATCATTCTTTTGAGTGGCAGCCGATGGATGGCTCAAATGGCTTTGAAGTTTTGATTGAAAGATTAGAACCTGAATTGGTGCAATTTGAGCTAGATGTCTTCTGGTCGAGTTTGGCAGGGGTCGCTCCTCTCCCACTCATGGAGCGTTTGAAAGATCGCATTCATTTATTGCATCTGAAAGATAAACTTGAAGGTGTGCCAGTCATTTATAACGAATCTGCTGTCCCGGAAGAAGCTTTCCAGCCACTTGGTCGTGGTGTCGTCGATCTACAAAGTGTGATAGATGCTGCGCCGAAAACAAGTGTCAAATATTGCTTTGTCGAACAAGATCAGTCGCCAGACCCGTTGGCGGATATTGCGGTGAGTCAGGCGTTTGTGGCGAATTAATTGGTGGAATTGTTTGAATTGGGAAATTGGTCAATTGGAAAAATTGATTTACTGATGAATTGAAGAACTGTTAAACTGATAAGCCGTATCTTTAATTGGTTATTTCTTCATTTAACTGAGGTTCATTTATTAGCCTGTCCGAAACTTCGGGAAACAATTGAGCCGAAAGGCGACCTCCCAAAAGCTTTCGGGATACCCGGTTTCACCAGTTACTCCAATAAGATCAAAAATCCCAATTCCGCTTCCAAGTATCAATCACATCAACGGATACCTTAAAGCTGGTATCGAAGTTATTGGCATTAGAATTGGCGGCGACGCCATAAACGCCCAATCGCAATCGACGACGTGCACCTAGTTTAAAGATGCGCTCTATGCCTGCAAAAGCTTCCTCATACCGAAACTTATCATTGGGAACGTACAGTAAGCCACCTCCAGCTACTGCTCTGATTTTCAGTTTCTTAACTAGCGGAATATTGTTGACCAATGCGCCATTGAAGTGGTGAATGTGGTGAACTTCCAGGAAAGCACTCGAAATGGCTAAAGACGTATCTAGCATCTGAAAAGAGTGCAGCGGATTGGAATATAGAATCGGATCAGATTCCCGGAAACGTTTCAGGTCGATGAAAGGTAGGTTTTCTTTATTGATGAACTTACCGACTTCAGCACGATACTTTGAGTTGCCCAATGTCCCAATTTGTACATCCTGCGAAATAGAAAATTCCAGATAATCAAAGTCCAATTCACTCCCCAAAACACCATCCCAACCTTTGCGATGTGACAAAGTAAAAGTAGGCCAACGTGAACCAAGTACGACTTTTCGATTGGGTTCGGTCATGTAGCGTTGAGCGGGTGTGTAAGACAAGTACATACTGGAGATGAACGTCTTATACGGCTGAAATTCAAGGACTTCTGTCTCGTCAATCACTCTATTGATAAAGCTCGTCCCATCAAATCGGTCGATGGATTGGCGATCGGTATAGCCCAAGTTAACGTTCCAGTAAAAGCCATTGAATACTTCCATCCGATGACGAAAGCGCACCGCATCTTGCAAGATATAATTGGATAAACTGAGCTGATTGATATAGGCATCATACGGATTGATAGAACGAAAGGAACGACCCAAATCTAGCGCGACGCTGGACAGTCGTTTTGGATTGTAAAAATACCACGCGCCTACATCGCCTTGAAAATCACCATTGCGCAAGCCAATACTCGTCGATGCCGAAGTATACAGTCGACGATGATCTTCCCAACGTTTGAAATAGGACACAAAGGGATTGACGCGAAATCCACCTACCACCTCAAAGTCGATGAAGGAAGCCAACGACCCGAAATCCCACTGCTGCTGTCGGCGGTGATTTCGGAAACTGACACCATCGTAGGCGATTTCTAGCAAATTGACTTTATTGAAGACTTGCTCGACAGAGTCTTTGTACTCGGGGCTGTTATAAATCACTTCCAGGCTATCGCGTTTCGTCACCATCTGTTGTACTTCTGCCGCCAGCGGCTCGGTACGCACCGTTTGCCAATAGCTAGAGTCTCTTTTGTAAGCTTCCTGAGTGGTCACAGCGACTTCTCGCCCGAAAAACTTGTCAGGAAAAACAAAATTTGGCTCAAAGTCTTTGTACTGAATGAGCGTATTGCCTTTGAAAGTGCGCTTGCGTCCTTCTTTTGTTTGATAGTTATACACTTGGCGAGAAGGCAACCACAGACTATCGCCTACTTCCTGATAGATTTGCTCAATTTTGAATTTGTCGTATAGCTTCAGACCGCCTTTTGGAAAACTCAATTCCAGCCGATTGATGTTCCACAAATCTTCATTGATGTACACAAATCCTTCGACCGTAGAGTTACCAACTTTTCGAGGTGTCACTTTGATTTTATGTACCAAAATGCCGTCTTCCCACTCACTGGCGACGAGTTTGTATTTGTAGAATAAAATAGCTGTTTTGCTGATAGGCGAAATGACAGGTGTCATCGTCAAGTCTCTCGGAAAGACCAGATTTCGATAAAAATTCATATCCATTTTTCCCAACATCGGCACATACAATCCAGCTTTCGTACCATAGACTTTGTATGCATTTCGCTCTTCTTTGAAACGATTGGGTTGTTGGAAGTTGAGTTGGACTTGCATTTCTAGCAAGTTGATATTGGGGACATTTGTCTGAGCCTCGCCTAACTTGTCTTGTTGTTCCAAAGGCACATCCTCCTCTACTATTGCTACCGCTTTCTCCTTTTGATGTCGCTCTACTTCCTCGGTCGCTTTCACATAGACTTCCGTGCGATAGCTATCGAGCTGACGGAGGTATTTCTTCTTATTGTCGGCTGCTTTTTGAATGATTTCAACCGCCGGATTCTTCTTGGATGCTTTGACCACAATTTCTTCTAACTCCACACTAGATTCTGCCAATACGATAGATCGCTCTACGCCTTCATCACCCACAAATAACTGAATTTCAAGGCTTTCATACCCCAGAGCAGAATATACCAAATTGTACTCGCCCGGATCGACCGTGATGAAATAGTAGCCACTTTCGTCCGTCGATGTACCAGTCTGTAGTTGCTGAATGTAGATGTTGGCATAAGGAACTGGGACATTACTTTCAGTATAGATGTGTCCACTGATCTGCTGGGCTAATACAGTCGAAATACTGAAAAGAAAAAGGATGAAAAGGGAAAGATAGATTGAATATAATTTCACAGGATTGTCTTGTTCGTTAAATCTGAGGTTGTATATTCTAACGTTTTAGACGTAGTACCTATTAAATAGTGACAAGCTTTAGTAGGACTTTAATAGAAGTTAAAATAGTATAAAGAAGTGATGTGTGAGAGGAATAAAAATGAGCTTTATAGCTTCAAAAGCAAGTTTCGAGGAGTTCATTATTCACTGTTCACTGCACATTGAAAGGCTAATTCATATACTTTTTAATCTCACGTAGCAAACTATCCGGCGGTAGATTGCCTTTCGGATGATTTTTGGCGACAGCGATCAGATCGCTTATCATTTGATGATTAAAGCCTAGTCGTAATGCTGCTTTGTAGAGCATATCTTCTTCGCTCTTTTCGATTTTTCCATCGACGCGCATTGTAAAAAGCAAATAGTACAAGATCATCATACGCTCTTGCTCGCTTTGTGGTGGTTTTAGGTCATAGTTTTCGGGTTGGGCTTGAATGGCTTCTACTTCTGAGAGTGGCAAGTTAAGCTCTTTGGCAACATAGATGATGTATTGCTCTTCTATGTTAGAGAGTTGAGCATCGCTATGAGACATTTGGACGAGTAGAGCTAAGGTGGCGCGTTTGAGATTTGTGTTTTCGTTTAGGGACATGGGTCAGGTTGTATATTAAATGGATGAGCTAAGATGCCCAATATACAATGGTTTGAACAATAGATAGATTGTGAAGATTCAATTTTTATAGATAAATTATTTTGGTTCTTTGACAAATCTAGTGGAACAGTGGATCATTCGTCGATTGCCAACTTATAATCACTAGAGCAAAAAGGAACGATAAAAAAGCGTCCGACGCTTTCAGCTCCATTAAGTCATCAGTCAAATCAGTCCTCACGAACATTGTCTGAGAATCATTATTTTTATAACAACTAAACTGAAATCGGAGCTGAATAAATTCACACAAAATAAGCCAAAATAAACGCCACAAAACTCAGCATCAACCCCCCGATAAAGATGCGGTAAGCAATATTAAGCAGTCGATATTTCTTATCCAATACCAAACCCAGATTGTATAGATCACGAGACAGATCGTCGTATAATGCTTCTTGATCGTATTTTAATTCGCGTAGATATTTGAGAAAAAAGCTTTTTCCGGCTTGTAGGAAATTGCCAAAAAAGAGCATACTGACTTTGTTTTGCTTCACATCCTCTTTTGTAAAAGTGTTGCCGGACACTTTTGGCATAGCAGAAAATACGGCAAAAGCGATAGTGGAAAGAGAAGTTAACATTAGAATGAAAATGGGCAGTACATCAAAAAAGCGTTCACCGAAGTTGAATTTATCAATAGAAATGCCTGCCGCACTTGCCGTTATCAAAATAGACAGCACCAACGTATTGATACTGATAATCATATTGGCTTTTCCATCGGCTATGTTACTCAGCTCAATGTGATTGGTGAGGGTCACTCGGTAAAGCGTATCGACGCCACGACCAAAGTTTTTGCCTGTCTTTCTACGGATAGATTTTTCCTCATCTTTATAGATCGCCATCCGTAGGTCTGCTAGGTTACTATTGCGTCGTCTAGTATAACGATCTCTCGCCCAAGTAGTTAAGTAAGGTTGCCGAATAAAAAGATCTAGTAAATGATCGTTCCATTCTGCTGGTGTGATGCGTTTGCCTTGCAGTTGTTCTTCTTGTAGCCGCATCAGTTGAGCGCGACGCTTAAAGCGTTTTCGACCTAAAAAAGAAAAGATCGCATCGCTCAAAATAGACTCCAAATCGCTCTGAGGTGGGAGGTCATCATGTACGCTTCGGATGAGTTGAGCGACACTATCGGCTTGTTCTTTCGGGTAATCTTGGTCACTCAAAAAATCGCGCATGATTTGGATACTGCTCTCCGCCACTCGATGCTCATCCACCGCATAACCGGAGACATGAAACCAAGCCGCCAATTGCAAAATTTCCAATTCTTCGTCATTCAGTCCGGCATCCTTACCCAACTTCTTAGTGACATCCGCGATTTCGTCGGCATATTCATAATTATGATAGAGATATCTGGAGGGTAAATGCTGCAACAGGTATTGTCTGATGTGCAAAGCAGTAACGGAAATAATGTTTTTAGACTGTTTAGTCATAGATGATTAATGAGTGACAAGTTGTTGGGTTCAGAGATAACCTTATCACTAGAAGGTCAAAAGATGCCAAATGTTTGACTATCGACATCCAACTCACTACTTATTCACCTTAACATCAACTTTCTGATCCGAAAATTGGAGCTGAATCGGTTGATTTTCAGCGATTTGCTCACTATTTTTCAGGATTTCACCAGACTGACTAGCGACGACAAATCCTCTTTTCAATGTTTGCTCTAGCCCTAATAATTCATGCAACTGAGCGAGTCGTGTAAGTTGGTCGCGCTGCTGAGTGATCTGATGTCTAGCCAATGCAGGCAAGGTTTCGGATAGTTGTTGCAGCCGCCATTTGGATGCTTGTATTCTTTGTTGAGTATTCCATTTTGCTTGTTGATGAACGGTATTTAGGCGGGTTTGTTCCCGTCGTAGTTTTGATTGAATGGTTGTTTTGAATTGAGCGACAAGCTGGAGTATATTTTGCTCAAATAAGGTATTGTGTTGAATCAAAAAATCAGCGGCAGCCGTAGGTGTCCGAAGACTGGTGTGCGCCACCGCATCGACAATGTTTTCGTCTATCTCATGCCCGATACCCGTAATGACAGGCAATGGAAATTCAGCGATCGCTTTCCCTAGTTCATAATCATCAAAAGTCGATAAATCTAGTCGTGCACCACCTCCTCTCAAAATGAAGACAGCGTCGTAATTTTTGAGCTGTCGCCGGATGCGTTTGAGTTGTTGTAGAATTTCTGTGCGTGTATTAACACCTTGCATAGCAGCGGTAAACAATTGACAATCAAACTGATAACCATATTGATTATCTGCCAATTGTTCCTGAAAATCTTTCCAACCTGCTGCTTGCGTCGCGGAGATGATGGCTAAATGTTGAAGGACAGGCGGTAGTGAATGTTGCTTATTCTTGTGGAGTATTTGTTCTGCCTGGAGTTGCTCTAAAATGGCACGACGTTGCAGCTCTAGCTGCCCCAATGTATATGCCAAATCCAAATCTTCGACGATCAATTTGAGTCCGTATCGCTCGTGGAAATCAAGCCGTGCTTTGAGCTGAATTTGTCGCCCAATAGCTAGCAATTGCTCTAACTCTTTGCCTAGTTTTTTGCGTAGTTTTCGGAATTGTCTTTCCCAAATAATCGCATCCGCCTGCGCCAATATTTCGCGCTCGCCTTCCCCTTTTTCCAACAAACTCAAATAGTGATGTCCGCGCGATTCGTTATAGCCGGAAATCTCTGCTTGCACCCAAACTGCCTCTGAGAAGTTGAGGGCAATAGCACGCCGAAGATGTTCGTGAAGATCGTAGAGAGAATAAGTGGATTCTGTCGGCATATCAAGGAAATGATAGATTTACAAATCTGATAGCTGTCGGATGAAGTATTTTTCAAATTTTTCTACACATCACTCATCACCCATCATTCATCACTCATGGCTAAATTCCTCTTCTATCCAACTCCGTCTCTATCAACGCCAGCTCGCGACTCATATCCCCCGTCACCGAAGAATTTTCCTCCGCTCGTCGTACTAGATAAGGCAGCACTTCCTCGACTGGCCCATAGACTAGGTACTTCGCTACATTGAATCCAGCTTTCCCCAGATTGAAAGTTAGATGATCGCTCATACCGAGCAATTGACAGAAATTGAGGTGAGGATGATCTTTGGGTAGATTACTTTGAACGATCAAGTCAGCTTGCAGTTTGCAGCTATCTTGATTGTGAGAGGCATTGCAAGAAGCCAATATTTGGTAGCGATCTACGCAATAGCGGACGGCGTCATTAAAGTCTTGATCGGTAGCTGCTTTATTGGGCTGCACGGGAGATGGATAGCCCATTTCGGCAGCGCGCTCGCGTTCTTTGTTCATATACGCTCCGCGCACTAGCTTTGCACCGATCATGTAGCCCTTTTCCATCGCGCGCTCGTGGTCACGTTGAAGTTTCGGAAAACTATTGGTCAGATACATCTGGTAAGTTCCATAGATATAGACTTTTTTCTTGTTGTATCGCTCCATCATTTCTTGGACAAGCATATCTATTGCTTCCTGAATCCAACTTTCTTCTGCATCAAAAAACAGAGCCGTGTCATCCCGCTGTGCGACATGACAGATGGACTCGACCCGCTTTCGGACATTGCGAAATTCTTTCTCTTCTGCTGCTGTCAAAGTCGCACCGCTGCTTACTTTTTCCAGCAATTCGTTGCGTGCCATACCGGACAGCTTGCAGACGACAACTGGCACACTTTCGTTATTGGCAGCAAACTCCAATCCTCTGATGATCTCATTCATGATGACGTTGAAGTCCTCTTCGGTATCTTTCGCTTCTGCACCATAGTCGAGCACAGACAAGACATTGTAGTCGTAGAGCTGACTGATGGTTTCTTTGGATCGCAACAAGGTCGTGCCGCCACAAAACTGCTGAAAGATGGTCGCTTCTACCATTGATTTCGCAAACGGCAACTGCCACTTGACAGCCGTGACGCCCAGCTTAGAACCAATATTGACCAACCATGATTTGTTCATCATTCGGAATAACCAAGCCGTCTGCTTTAGTTCCTTATCCGACTTATGCGCAAAGGCAATTTCGGTATTGCTAAAGTCAATATTGCTCTGCTTTGTCGCCATCGGCAGATTTGCTTTTTTGATGTCTTCCATCAATTGTTTATTCGTCTGTCGTACGGGTTCTCCTACACGCTTCATTGTATTTTATTTTTACATGGATTATGGGTTATGGATTATGACGTACAACCAATAGCTCATGATTCATTACCCATAATCTATATTTCATTCCAAATTTTCCAAGCCGCTTCTGCTTGTAAATATAACATCTTCAAGCCATTCATGATCGAAGCCCCTTGTTTTTTTCCTTGTTGCAAGAAAAGCGTTTCTTCGGGATTGTAGACTAGGTCATATAAATAATGTCCGGCATGAAGGGCATGATAAGGCAAATCGGGCGCAGTATTGATATGAGGCGACATCCCTAGAGGCGTCGTATTGATGATTAAAGAATGCCCCAAAATAACGCCTTCATTGATGTCCGAATAGATCAGATCACCTTTTTGCCGACTACGCGATACTTTTTGGTAGGGAATATTCAATTTGTCCAATACATAATAAACCGCTTGTGCTGCGCCTCCATTGCCCAAAACAAGCGCACGCAACAATGGTTGTTGTACATTTTGAATCAATTCTTTCAAGGACGATTCAAAACCAATCGCATCTGTGTTGTGCCCGATTCGCTTGCCGTCCTTAAATTGAATCGTATTGACCGCCCCTATGCGTTGTGCGCCATCTGAGTGTTCATCCAAATATGCCATTACAGACTGCTTGTAAGGCAAAGTGACATTCATCCCTTTTAAATTCGAGTAGCGGTCGAGTTGCTCCGGTAGCTCTTCTATCGTGGAAAGCGGCATCGCGATGTAGTGACTATCGGCGATGCTCTCGCGCTCAAATTTTTCATTGAAATAAGGTGGCGAAAAGGTATGCGATAGCGGATAGCCGATGAGGGCGTACAAATTTTTTACCTTGGTCAAATCATTTGGAACTGTCATGAGTCGTTAGTTCTTGAATAGTAAGCCAAAAAAATTATAGCAACTCATTCCCAAAGTCAGCCACAAATAAGGTGCGTAACTTCATTTCATTCAGCTACTTACCTTATTTTTGACTGACGAACGAATTGCTAAGGTAATTTTAGTTTGGCATTTATATTAGAACAAAAAAACGGAAATTTTGGCTACTTTGTAGTCTACTATGACATTTAAGTATATTCAAAAATCACTATCTCAATTTATGAAATATTTACTCATCAATTTTCTATTCTTAGCTACTTTCAATCTTTCCGCACAATCTGCCGAAGACATAGAACGCTACTTCACCTTTTTCAACAATCAGCATATCGCTGTCAACAACCTAGCGATGCAATATCTGCAATACTCTGTGCATAGTACAGATATGGCATTGATCGAAAATAAGCGACAAAGTGTCATCGAGCAATTGAACAAAAGTATTCAGGAAGTAGAAGCAATGCCCACTCTAAAAGATGACGATCAATTGAAACCTACGGCTCTGGAAGTATTCCGATCTTTCTTGGGTTCTTTTGAAATGGACTTTGTAGAAGTTTTACAACTGAAAGCCAATAGTCAATCCTCTTACGAATCCATGGAAGCTTATTTTCAATCGCGAAAAGATGCCGAAAAAAAGGTAGATGAAGCAGCAGATCGCTACTTGGAAGCTCAAAAAGCATTTGCAGAAAAGCATGACATACAGCTGCAATTGGCAGAAGAAAATCAAGATGTGCAAGACTTGAATAGGCTGAACAACTATCATCAAGCCATCTTCATGCGCTACTTTAAAATCTTGATGCGCAATGCCGAATTTACAGAAGCTTTGAATACGCAAGATGCTACGGAAATCGCCAAAACGCGAAACATTTTACTCATAGAGAGCGAAGCACAACTCAAAAGTCTAGCAGCTATGCCTGCTTTTCAAGGCGAATCCATCTACAAGCCGGCTGCTGTCGAATTGATTACGACCATTCGAGATTTGGCGAAAACGGACTATTTGACACTAGAGCAAATCATGCACAAACCGGGTGCAGAACGCACACAGGAGGACGCCAATCAGTTCAATAGCATCGTGCAAGGATTGCAAACGAAAGTCATGCCGCTCAACCAAAAAGCGAATGAGCAAGGCAATGAGTTGTTGAAGAAATATGTACCAAAGCCGAGAATGACGCAACGATTGTAAAGCTATGAGCAGTTAGCCTTTCAGCGCAGAGCTTGATTGCTGCTCATTTGTCTCACTCTCTCATTTTCTCATTTTCTCATTGTCTCAAACTCTCACTCATGAAACACCTAATTCTCTTATTCACTATCTTCTCTTTTCTCTTTGCTTGCAATGACAATGCAGCTGATACTTCTAGTGACGAAATGGTCAATGAAGTAGAACCACCACAACAGCAACTACACTTTAAAGGCGATGGTGCAAAGATCGTTTTGGTGAGCGGCGATGAAGAATATCGTTCAGAAGAAGCCTTGCCGCAACTAGCAAGAATTTTGAATACGCATCATGACTTTGATTGTACCGTTTTATTTGCCCAACATCCTGACACATTGGGTATCGTCAATCCGAACTATACTAAGAATATACCGAGTCTAGAAGCTCTAACAGATGCGGATTTGATGATTTTATTTACGCGTTTTCGAGAATTACCAAACGAGCAAATGGAATACTTTGAGGACTATCTGACTGCCGGAAAACCGCTTATCGGTATTCGCACAGCGACTCATGCGTTTCACTTTACAGACTCGACTCATCAGTGGGCACATTGGGGCAATTACTCCGAAGAAGAAGGCTGGGAAGGTGGATTTGGGCGATTGGTATTGGGAGAACGATGGCATACACATCATGGTCATCACAAATATCAAAGTACGCGCGGCATTATCGAAGCAGCACACCCGATCACGCGTGGCATCAAAAGTGGCGAAATTTGGGGCTCGACGGACGTTTATGGAATCAGATTGCCACTGCCAGGCGATACGCAACCGCTTGTTTTCGGGCAAGTCGTAGATAGCGAAAATGAGTATGACGAGAATGACTTGTTCTATGGCATGCGCGAAACCGATGAAGCTGTTGCGGCTGTCAATCCAGCTGCTAAAGAAAAATACAATCCCAATGAGCCGATGATGCCGATTGCTTGGATCAAAAGTTATCAACTGCCAGATAGCGAAAATAATGGACAAGCGTTCACTTCAACCATTGGCTCGTCTAGCGATTTGTTGAATGCAGGTGTACGTCGTTTGCTCGTCAATGCGACTTACCACTTGTTGAATAAAGAAGTACCTGAGTCAGCGACTGTTGATTTGGTTGGTGAGTATAAGCCTTCGCCTTATGCGTTTAGGAGTGATGACTATTGGCGGGAGCAGGGGTTGGTGATTGAGGGGTTGTAGATATGTCGATTTTCAGATTATTTGATGTGCAGATTCGCTAAATTCATCGACATGAATAAAACCTATTCTATTATTTTGGATGGTAAGCTTGTTGGAACAACTCAACTTGCAAAAGCAGACGTATCTATGGGCGTTGCTTTTGGGAAAATTGTTGACACTAATATATCAATTATGAAACGATCAAATCTTACTGTCAGGAAAATAATATTGGGCTAGCAAGTGATTATCCGGAGGAAAAATTGCTATCAATAAGAACTATTGAACGATTGAGAATCATATCGGCAGAAAAAGTAGAAATCAAAAGCGACAGCAATCAACTATCAGGGATGAATAGTGAAGGATTTGAGATTTATCTTGAAGGCATTGCTTACCCATTTTATGAAGAGGAATTTCAGCATCATGTACAAGAATACGAAGAACGATTTGGGCGGTAGCTACTTGCATTAGTAGCTCCGAATTAGTGCATTGTCTTTTGAATGTATTCATTGCACATTGCTCACTGCATATTGAAATTTCGTTAAAATGATATTAAGTTTGCAGCACAAACATCACTTTTTAGGATAAACATTGTTTCCTTCTTGTATGCTCCTCTCCTACTCGACAAAATAATTTAACTAATGAAATATATTTTGCTTATTACTTTGAGTGCTTTTTTGACGAGTGCGACTGTTCAGTCAGCTAGTGCGCAGGATAGTAAAAACGTGTGGAAGACTTTGGGAAAGATCACTTTCAAGAAGCAGTACGATGAGATGTTGGGTTTCAAAGTAGATGTGCCGGTCTTTAGTGATGACGTCAAAAAACTGGAAGGAAAGAAAATCACTATAAAAGGTTATATCATTCCTGTAGAAGGGTACAAAGGGCATAAGGAGTTCATTTTTTCCGCTTTCCCTTACAATATGTGCTTCTTTTGTGGTGGCGCAGGACCCGAGACGGTCATGGAAGTTTATGCAGAAGAGGAAGTCGAGTATACGGCAGAATCTGTTTATTTGACAGGCAAGTTAGAACTAAACGACAGTGATATCAATCGACTGATGTATGCTTTAGTAGATGCCAAAATGGCGAAAAAGCAACCGACGAATTAGATATAATCTGTTGTGATTCCTGAAGGGCAAGTTGAGTGATCTCGATTTGCCCTTTTGTATTTCGCGCTCGATTTATTTGATAATCCAATGTCTTCGAGGTGCAACTTGGATAAAACAAATTTTGATAAGACTTTGCATTAGTCTGATTTTCATATACAAGAACTCTTTCCCTATGTTGGCGGTTCTAAACAAAAAATACCTGAGTCTACACTGAGACAACTAGAAACAAAATAAAAGACATGACCAAGGCGAATGATCCGATTGCGAAAGACAAACGCAAACAACACATATTAGACAGCGCCGAAAGTGTACTTCAACACAAAGGATTGGATGGACTGAGCATTAGCTCTCTCTCTAAAGAGGCGAAGCTAGCGCAGGGGACGCTCTATTTGTACTTCAAAAAGAAAGAAGATATTTTAGCGCAACTGACCGTGCGTTCAAGAGAAAAACTATTGGAGGCATTCAAAGCAGGTACCCTGCATTCCGATAATCCGCTCGAACAATTGAGGGGAATTTTACACGCCAACTTTCAGTTTTACAGAGATTCCAGGTTGTATTTTGAGCTGGCTTCTTACTACGAAGTCAGTGCCACTAAGCAAGAACCTCCCGAACTCTACAAAGCAAGTCACGAAATCAGTGCCTTTGTCGTCGGTATTCTCAACCGTGCGAAACGAATGGGGCTTATCAAATCTGATTTGGATACGGAAGAATTCTCTTATCTAATGTGGGGTACTTATACTGGTATGGTGCAACTTATGGATGTTCGTGGTGTAGCAATCGCTCAAGATTTAAGTAAAACACAAGATCAAGTTTACAAAAGCTTCGTCGATTTTATGATAGATGCTATCCAAAAGTGATCTAAAGTAGTTTATTCTTTAAGCTTTCCTTCTCGCTCTCTTTTCCCTCGATTCCATATTCAAGCATTCCTGTTATTGCTCTAATATGATATTTTTTAAAATACTGAATATCAGTCATTTAAACATGGCTGATATTTTTTTTGATTTTTTATCATTAAAACCTGAACTTAAATGAGCGTCACTCATTTAAGTATTCGCAATGCAATAAGTGTTGTTACATTGATTCAAATTCTAGGAATGAAGAAAAAATAAGATATCGAGAGAGAACGCAGTTAGTTTGTCGTCAAGCTACTCAGGAAAAGGGACACAGGGTTCCCTATTTCTGAGTTACAACGCAGTCCTAGCAGGGCTAAGGCGAGCATTTTCAACGCAGCATGACGGCGAAATAGCAAGTTCAAATCGAAAGATTATTATTTTTTTATTCTTTATCTGTAAAAAAGAAATCGCCATTTTCAAAATCATCTCTAATTTCTCTTATCACAGAAATTAGAATTCACATTTGACAAAAACTATTGCTAATGAAACAATTAGTCCCTATGGTACAGGTGCTAACAGCCATCGCTATGTCCATTTTCTTGGTGGGCTGTAGTGCGACCACTCCAAACGAACCACCTGTGGAGGAGCAACAAGAAGAAAAAAAGCCACCCAAAATGTAGCGGTCGGACTTAGATTTGCTACCTGTCAAAAACACCGAACGCCGACTCACGACCATGGTCAGCGGACGCGTCATCCCAAAATACACCACTCAGATTTTTGCAGAGGTACAAGGCAGAGTCGAGCCGACCAAACGTCCTTTCAAGTCGGGCGTAGCATTCAACAAAGGTGCGACGCTTATCAGTATTGACGATACGGAGTTTGCCCTGAACTTGGAAGCTCAACGTGCAGCTTTCTTGAATGTACTCACAGGCATGCTTCCAGACCTCAAATCTGACTACGCAGATAGCTACGAGCAGTGGCTACAGTATGTCGATGCTTACGATTTCGGGCAAAATCTGACAGAGTTACCAGAGCCAAAATCACAAGAAGAAAAATTCTACCTCACCACCAATCAAGTCTATAACCTCTACTACCAAATCAAAGCTGGAGAGGAACGTCTAACAAAGTATACCATCACCGCACCTTACAACGCCACCATCGTCACTGCCAATATTGACGTCGGCGGTTTAGTATCTCCAGGTCAGCCGTTAGGTACGATTTCTGATCGCTATCGCTATGAGCTAGAAGCAGGCGTGCCGCTACAACAGGTTGAGTATTTAAAAGTCGGTGACCAAATCCCTTTCACCAGCAACGAAATCAAAGGCGAATGGACAGGTCGTGTCACCCGCATCACTTCTACTGTCGATGCGGCGACTCAAAACATCATCGTTTTCTTCGATTTACGTGGCAAAGGCTTGCGTGCAGGCATGTATCTAGAAGGCAAAATGGATGCTGCTTCTACCGAGCGCGTCACTGCCATACCGAGCGATGCCATGCAAAGAGACGAAAGCGTCCTCATCCTACAGAGCGATGTTCTCACTCGAAAAGCTGTAGAACCAATCGATTTCTTGAATGATTCCATCATCGTGAAAGGCTTGAGTGATAATGATTTGCTGGTTTTGAACCGATTTGAAGTGCCTGCGGAGGGGATGAGAGTTGGGAATTGAGTTGCCTTGAGCTATTAGCTTTTAGCCGTGAGCAGTTAGCCGTTCAGCTGGTAGCTTGCCACTGTAGCATTCAGCTCAATAAACCCCTTAAGATTCAAGCAAAAGTGAGGCTTATGTCCTACTTGGCGGGTGGCTTCGAGCCTCCACTGTTTGAGGGACGAGTTTGGAGGCTCTAGCGTTTTTGCACATTTTTTTGGCAATGCAAAAAGTGTGAGCCTAGCCGGCTTGAGGCGGTCTTAAGCCTAGAAATCAAATATAGATATAATCGTACCAAACCAAACAAGATTGAGGACTACCTGAATATAAATAACTGATATTCAATTTATTGATAGCATATCTATTGTCTAACGTCTATCATCTAAAGTCTAAAAAAATAATGGCTCATAGGAGAATGTTGTGGAGATCAAAGAAATTCGATCAAGACCCTAGTACGAAAGGCTTGAAAATCTCTGTATCCAAAAGCCCTACGTTTCATCATTTTGATTTTAT
>JBCDHX010000090.1:0-24031 GCA_038749535.1 Bacteroidota bacterium | reverse complement strand
CAAAACGAATCAAAAGGTCTAGAAATGGCAAACTCCTCCGTCGAACCTGCCCTTTCGCCATCCGCCACCTAAGTAAAACGTGTTCCACACTTGCTCCATACGACAACTATTGATTATCATACTTTTGATGCGTTTGCCCTAGACAGAAAAGAGTCAATCGCTTTAACGAGGACAGGAAAAAATATAAGATAAAGGCTAAGTAAGCACTATTCCGCAAATAAAGTTCGCTCAAATAGCTGCATTTGCTCTTTTTGCACCTCCGGTACGACTTTGATGGATGGACGAAGTTTATTATAAACAGGTAGCAAACGGCGAACAACCCGCAACTTGTGAGTATAAAGTTGACGGTCTTCATTGAAGATGCCAAAGTGATCCAAGCGATCAATGCGTACGCAGTCTGCTGCGTGCAAAATCTGTGTCTCTTGCAAAACCATCCCAACGTGTGTAATCCTTCCAGCTCTATTTTCGAAGAATGCCAAATCACCAGGTTGACTCTGATCGACAAAATCTATGGCTTCTCCGTAGTGGATTTGTTGACTAGCGCGACGTGGTAGCGAGATGTGTACCATCTGAAAAAGCAATTGCACCAAACCGGCACTATCTATGCCCAGAGGAGAGCGACCGCCATGTAAGTAAGGCGCGTACAAGTAGCGACGTGCCAATTTTTCTAGTAAGTCGGCATCTGCTTTCAGTTGCTGAGGATCGACAGCTTGACCGCTAAACTGGTAGGTGCGATCTCCAAACTGGCACTTCAGACCATCGAAAAGGGGTAGCCGTGCACCCAAAGTGATGAGCAGAAAATGGTCGTTCGCCACTACTGGTTGTACTAAATCTAGACAGTAAGAAAAGTCGTTGTTGTACAGCTCAAATTCTTCGGCGGTGACCGGATGCAACTGATCGGTATGCATCCAAGCGATGGTATTGTCGTTTTGGCAGCGCACTTTGAGCCATGATTTATCTTTCTTTTCCAATACTTCTGCCATTTCCCCAAATAGCAATTGCGTACAAATCTCACTGGTATCGACTGCCGATACGCGCAAAGGAACTACACTGAAAGGACAAATACCGTATTTCATAAGACGAGTATGAGTTCAATGATAAGATGCACTTTTTAATGTTTTGATTTACTCGATAATTCCCTATTTGCAAGCACGATTGACTTATCGAGTAAATCGAAACAGCGCATCTTAGTCATTTCACATTACTAGAATTTGCGAAGTTATATTCAGTTTGATTTGGGAGTATCCACTATAATAAGTGATTAGATTATCCGTTTGGTTTTAGAATCTGACGGCTTGCCACAAATAAAATATACATGAAGCAATTTTGCCTTTCTATCATTGCCATTTTCGCACTCATCATAAGTGTGACCGCACAAGATAGTCATTTTACCCAGTTTTATGCAACTCCCATGAACCTGAACCCGGCTCTGGCAGGTGGATTTGATGGTACGTATCGCTTTTCTTTTCTGTATCGCGATCAATGGGCACAAGCGATGGAGAGTCCTTTTGCGACCTTCAATGCTGCCTTGGATTTGCGTTTCCCGATTCGCTACAACCAGAGCAGAACACAGGATGCTTTCGGGGCGGGTATTATGTTTGAAACGGATCGGGTATCGAGTGTCGGTTATAGCAGCACCGGTGCACACTTTTTTGCTGCTTTTCATAAGTCATTGAGTAGTCGTAATAATCAATATTTGTCCGGCGGTGTTCAGTTTGGTCTCAATCAGCGTAATATCAACAATACGCGCTTGACTTTTGAAGATCAGTTCAATGGTTCGACTGGATTTACAGGAGCTACGAATGAGCTATTACCACCTGAGAATAGTTTCGCGTTCAGTGATCTATCTGTGGGCTTGAATTATAGCTACTCGCCTTCACGCAGTGCAGCCCTATTTTTGGGTGGTGCGATTCATCATGTACTAGAGCCAGAGATTAGCTATTATTATGATCGACAAGATGATGATGATGCGCTCGGGAGCAATGCACTGCACAGAAAGTATACCGCTCATATAGGTGCTCGTTTTCCGCTTACGAGTAAAGTTTCTTTGCTGCCGAGAGCTGTGGCACGACTGCAAGGACCTCACTTAGAAGTCAATGCTGGCTCGAATGTCCGATTTGCTTTGGGGCAATATGGTGGTTCGGCGATGCATATTGGAGGATGGGTGCGTCCGGTGGGCAATGAGCAAAAAGCGCTAGACCTGGAAGCAGCGATCATGATGGTCGGTTTTGAGGTGGATAATGTCTTGTTTGGCTTTAGCTATGATCTGTCTTTGAGTGCGTTACAGGCGAATCGCTCTCAGCAAAGTGCTTTCGAGATTTCGATTGCTTATCTCGGCAATTATAATAGCGAAACGATATTGTGTCCTACTTTTTGAGAGAGTGAGAGAGTGAGAGAGTGAGAGAGTGACGTTCCAAGAATAAAAAATCGGATAACTGAGCGGTATGCTTGATTATCCGATTTTTGATATAGAGAAGATGTTGTTAAGATCAAATCGCCTCTAGCGTATCACTCTTCACGTATCACATCTAAAATTTATTTTCCAAGAGCCTCTGCCATCTTCGCGCCTATCGTAGCAGGCGACTGAACGACATGAATGCCACACTCTGCCATGATCTTCATTTTGGCTTCTGCGGTATCGTCTTTGCCACCGATGATCGCTCCGGCATGCCCCATTTTACGACCTTTCGGTGCCGTCTGCCCGGCGATGAAACCAACGACTGGTTTTGTACCATTTTCTTTGATCCAGTAAGCCGCTTCTGCTTCCATTGTACCACCAATCTCACCGATCATGATGATGCCTTCCGTTTCAGGATCGTTCATGAGTAGCTCGACTGCTTCTTTAGTCGTCGTCCCGATGATCGGGTCACCACCGATACCAATACAAGTGGATTGTCCCATACCTGCTTTGGTTACTTGATCGACTGCTTCATACGTCAATGTACCAGAGCGACTGACAATTCCGATCTTGCCTGGACGATGAATGAAGCCTGGCATGATACCGACTTTTGCTTCTCCTGGTGTGATGACGCCTGGACAGTTGGGACCCACTAGACGGCAGTGACCGTGGTCGTTGACAAAGGCTTTTGCTTTGACCATATCTTGAACCGGAATGCCTTCTGTGATACAAATAATCACTTTGATGCCTGCTGCTGCTGCTTCCATGATCGCATCTGCTGCGAATGGAGGTGGTACAAAGATCAAGGAGACATCTGCATTTACTTTGTCGACGGCTTCTTGTACGGTATTGAAAACTGGACGATCTAGATGAGTTTGTCCGCCTTTACCTGGAGTCACTCCACCGACCACATTCGTGCCGTATTCGATCATTTGACCAGCGTGAAAACTGCCTTCTTTCCCTGTGAATCCTTGTACAATGATGTTGGATTCTTTATTGACTAGTACTGCCATGTATGTGTTCTATTTTTGTATTCGTTGTTTATTTTGATTGGTTGTCCTTATTGGTGAATTGTTGAACTGCTAAATTGTCAAACTGACGAGGTGTGTTTTTCGTTTGCTTTCACGTCTCACGTCTCACGTTTCACGTTTCACACTCTCACCTCTACTCTTCCTCCTCCACGATCACAAACACCTCTTCTCCATCTCGCTTCATGTGGTACTTTTCGCGGGCGAATTTTTCGACATTTACTTCCAAATCCATCCGATCAGCTTCTGCTTTTTTGATCTGTGCTTCGTAGTAGGCTTCCTTTTCAAGTAGTTCTTCTTTAGTATTGTACAATTTGAGTTGTGTCCCAATGTTGTACGTATCAAAGAAGGTAATCCAAACCAGAAAAAGCATCGCCGCTATCGCATAGCGATTTTTCAATGGTGCAGGAATGCTGCTGTACAAAGCTTGAAATGGATTTTTCGTGCGTGCCATAGTTGAGATGTTAGACTTTAAATATTAGACAATGCAAGACATTGACCACCTACTTTTCACATCTAAAGCTAATGATAAATTTAAGAACTGATAAACTGACGACTTCTTAGCTCTTCAATTCATCAGTTTATCAATCATTTGATTAGAGCCTTACCCAGATAACTCGCCGTACTGCCCAACTCTTCTTCTATACGCAACAACTGATTGTACTTTGCGATACGGTCGGAGCGAGAAGCTGAACCAGTTTTGATTTGTCCAGTATTGAGTGCCACCGCTAGATCTGCAATTGTCGTATCTTCTGTTTCACCGGAGCGGTGACTCATCACACTCGTCATATTGTTGCGATGCGCCATACTGACGGCGTCGATGGTTTCGGATAGGGAGCCGATTTGATTGACTTTGATTAGAATCGAATTGGCGGATTTTTCTTCGATGCCGCGTTGTAAGCGTTTGACATTAGTGACGAATAAATCATCGCCGACCAACTGAATCTTATCACCTACACTTGCATTCAATGCTTGCCATCCACTCCAGTCATCCTCATCCAGACCGTCCTCGATGGATAAGATAGGATACTTATTGCACCATTCTGTCCAGTAACTGACCATCTCGCTAGAAGTCAATTTATCGCCAGTCGAGAAATGCAAATGATATACTTTTTCGTCTGCATTGTAGAACTCAGAAGCCGCCGCATCCATCGCAATCATCAAGTCCTCGCCCGGGCGGTATCCTGCTTTTTCTATGGCTTGTAAAACGGTTTCTACCGCTTCTACGTTCGACTTCATATTGGGTGCAAAACCACCTTCGTCGCCGACATTGGTCGAATAGCCTTTGTCTTTCAGTACCTTTTTCAAATGGTGGAATACTTCTGTCCCCATTCTCAGACCTTCACGGAAGCTTTCTGCTCCCACAGGCATAATCATAAACTCCTGAAAATCAATGCTATTGTCTGCATGAGAGCCACCATTCAGAATGTTCATCATCGGGACGGGCATGATGTGCGCATTGACGCCACCGATATAGCGGTACAAAGGCTGCATAGATTCTGCTGCGGCTGCTTTAGCGACGGCTAAAGAAACACCCAAGATCGCATTCGCGCCTAGCTTGCTTTTGTTTTCTGTACCATCCAACTCCCGCATTGTATTGTCCAGCTCGATTTGCTCGAATACGCTACTGCCGATTAGTTCATCAGCGATGGTTTCATTGACGTTATTGATAGCATTTTGGACACCTTTGCCCATGAAACGCCCTTTGTCGCCATCTCTTAGCTCTACTGCCTCATATTTTCCAGTCGATGCTCCAGAGGGCACAGCAGCACGACCAACGATGCCGTTTTCAGTCATGACCTCTGCCTCTACGGTCGGATTTCCTCTGGAGTCTAGTATTTCTCGGGCCTTGATGTCTAAAATAATGCTCATTTGTTGATAGTTAATAGCTATTCAGCGTTTTTAAATAAGTGGTAGTTGTTTTGTGAGGCATGGTTTATGGATTATAGATCATAGCTTGCTCCGAATATCGGAGGATCATAACCCATAATCTATGATCCATATCTAATTATTCGTGGCTTGTCGATTTTCTTCTATGCGATTAACGAAGTCATCAAACAAGTAGTTCGAGTCGTGTGGACCGGGTGATGCTTCCGGGTGATACTGTACCGAAAAGGCTGGTCTGTTCTTTACTTTAATGCCTTCAATGGTCTGATCGTTTAGATTGACGTGGGTGATTTCGATGCGATCAAGGTTACGTTCTATAGCTTCTGGACTGACGCCAAAGCCGTGATTTTGGCTGGTGATTTCACACTTTCCGGTCACCACATTTTTGACAGGATGATTGATGCCTCGATGTCCGTGGTGCATTTTGTAAGTTGGAATGTCCAATGCCAATGCTAGCAATTGATGACCCAAACAAATCCCAAACACCGCTTTATCTTCTTTCAGAATCTTTTTGACCGTTTCTACTGCATAAGGCATAGCAGCAGGGTCACCGGGTCCATTGGACAAGAAATAACCGTCAGGCTGAAAGGCTTTGACCGTCTCAAAATCTGTTTTGGCAGGAAAAACTTTCACATAGCAGTCACGCTCCAGGAAGTTATTGAGAATATTTTGCTTCGTCCCAAAATCTAGAACTGCCACTCTATATTTCGCATCTTCCTTACCTAAAGTATAAGCTTCTTTTGTGCTCACCACACTCGCCAGTTCCAGCCCGTCCATACTTGGTACAGCATCTAGTTTGGCTTTTAGTTCCGCTTCATCCAAAATTTCAGAAGAGATGATCGCATTCATCGCACCTTTATCTCGGATGTGGCGCACCAAGGCCCGCGTATCAATATCTGAAATAGCCACTAGGTCTTCATCCTCGAAATATTCTTGGATAGATTGATCAGCTTGCAGACGTGAAAATTGATTAGTGAAATTTTTACAGACGAATCCAGCAATTTTAATGTCCTTGGATTCTGTATCTGTATCTTTTGTGCCGTAGTTACCGATATGGGCGTTAGTGGCGACGAGAATCTGACCATAATAAGAAGGGTCGGTGAATACTTCTTGATAGCCGGTCATTCCGGTATTGAAGCAAACCTCTCCAGTCGCTGTTCCAATTTTTCCGGCGGCTTTTCCGCGAAATAGTGTGCCATCGGCGAGTAACAACAAGGCTTCCTGCATGAGATTGGAAATTTTGATGCAAAGATAAAATAGACTGAGGGATAGACAAGAATTGGGTGGTTTAGTTCTGAGAAGTTGTGGAGAATGGTGAAATTTTATGCGACTGTCAAGGAAACTGTCAGTTCACCTTTGTTTTGTTGATACATAAATTATGAAAATAATGATAGGATGGGAATGCGAATTTAACTGATCGAACGGATCGGTACAGATATAGAATTTTTTACTAACAAGAATCCTCCATCACCCGTCAAATCTTTCGATATTCAGCACAGTCGCGCTCCCATTTTACGCACTATTGCACCACTATCTTCTTCACCTTCCGAGTCGCCTCACTAATCAATACAACATAGTAAATACCACTAGCTAAACCAGTAGCCTCTAGGTTAAATTGATGCTCGCCTGCCTGAAACTTAGCACTGTTTTGCAGTTCCTTCACCAATCGTCCATTGCTATCAAATAGCACAAGACTGACAGGAGTGGATTCAGGTAATGTAAATCGTACTTGCGCACTCGTAGAGACTGGATTTGGGAAAACAGTAAGTTCAGGAATAGCCAATACTGCTGTTCTCTCCTGTATCACTTCTACTCTCGCCTGTGCCCCACAGTCACCTATCACTGCACTAAACGTACTGCCATTTTCGGCATGAAAACCTGCGGATAAAGTGATGCTTGTGCCTGCGCGGTAATTGACTATTGAGCCATTGGCAACTGTTCCTGTAGAAGAAATAGTTGAAGCAGCTTGATAGGTATCCGGTGCGACAGGGTCATTATTTAGAGTAAGGTTCGTCCCATCGCAATCGCTATTGCCACTGACGATCAACGTATAATCTTCCGTTTCTCCTGCACCAAAAGCCGTGTCGTAAGGATCGGGCGTGTAATTGGGTTCATACTGGTAGCGGATGCGCATACGAACTGGCCCGACGAAAGCATCATTGGGCGGTGTGACGGTGAAATTCCAAGGGCGATGTCCCTGCGTAGACCCGATCAATTCATCGCTGTCAAAAAATAAATCTTTGTCCCAGTCGACCCAAACACTCATGTTCGAGAAATCGAAACTGAAATTGGCATTGATGTCCAAAGCGTAGTTTTGTCCAATGTCTACTGTCGTAGATTCAGCGGTATAGTCGCTATACATGCTATAGCCATTGGAGTAGAGTGGTGCGCCTGTACTGTTGTTGATGTTGCCTATTTGTACCCTAGTAATGTATTCGTTGGGAGATGCACCAAAGTGTCCTGGGCGACCATAATCTCCGCAAGCGATAGTGAAGCCTTCATCTATGCTACCGTCACAGTTATTGTCGCGACCATCACAGATTTCTGCTGTATTGGTGCCAGGATAGGCATTTTCGTCGTAGTCGTTACAGTCTTGATTGTCCATCACATAGTTGATAGGCGCAGAACAAGCGTCCAAAGAAGTACTCGCATCTCCGAATCCATCTCCATCTCTGTCGGCATAAAAAGTTGTTTTCTGACAAGCTAGATTGAAGTCCCAAATCCCACGTCCGTACGTCCCAAAGCGTATGGTCTCCAAGCCATCTACATATTCTACAGACTGATAATTTTGAACAGGCGCGTGGACGCCCATCATGTCGTACCACTGATCGTCCGCGACTACATAAACATACGGTCCGGCATCGGTAGCGGCAAAAAGCATGGTTTCGTCAGGGCTTCCGACGATTTCATTGACTACTGTACTCGGTAGTCCGTTGCCCATACCAGCAAAAGTCTGTCCACCATCTAGTGATCTATATACACCTGGATTAGAATAACCGCTACCTCCAAACCAAACCAAATCTGAGGTCAACTTAGACGCATAAATGGTGGTCGGCGTCACCCAGGATTCAGAAGGACCATTGAAACTAGGCGTTTTTGTCCAAGTCGTACCGGAGTTTTGAGAGCGGAAGAACGTGCCGTCTTTAGTCGCTACATAAATATGTCCGGCATCTACTTCGGAGGTTTCGATGGCAGAAATAGTAGAAGTGCCGTTGTTGGAATTGGCACGAAAGTCATAGTTGAATTGTTGAGCAGTCACACTATATGGCGCACTGTTTGTGGAGGTCAATTCAACCAAATAAGAGCCATCGCCACCATTGATATTGCCTCCTGCTACATAAATGGAGTTACCTGAGGGATCTAAAGACTCGGAAGAAGGATTGATCCAGTCTTCGACAGGCGGATGATTGCCGCCTAAATTGTACCCTCCATCGCGCGGGTGGGTTTGTGGCTTGGGGTAAAAGTGAACTGCTCCACCTGGATAGATCGTCCAAAAATGTTCTCCATCTTTAGAGAATGCCATTTGTCCATAATCGCCGCTGATTACTTGCGTAAAGTCGTCCACTTGCTCGCTTGCTGCATCGGCAGAGCGTTGATGTCCTTGATCTTGAGAGCCAGCATAATAGAAGGTGACATCGTTGGGCTGAGTGCGTACATCATAATATTGGCTGATGTTGAGTCCTGATCTGGCGATATTGGCAGTCGTCACAAGGCCATCGTAGGAGACATGAATACCGCCATGATTGGAGACTAAAACAAACTCAGTGCCGTCTGTTTTTTTGAAAGATTTGATGTCCATAATATCGGCGTGCAAAAAGTCAATGTCGCCATAATATTGTCCCCATCCATTAACCGTATTCCAGCTGCTGCCGCTGTCGCTACTCCTGTAACAATCGACTGCTCCAAAGAAAACATCACTCGCATCGAAAGGAGAAACATGAATACCGACATCCCAAGCATTGGCAGGCAGACTACTCATATTTGTCCAATTTGCTCCATTATTTGTTGAACGATAGAGGGTGTTATTTCCCATCAAAGCATAAAAAGTAGTGTTGCCACCGATACGTGCGCCACCTAAATGGACATTTTGAGTAGTCGAAAGAACGGTGTTTGTGTTGAGTGCAGTGACAGTCGAACCATTCAACTCGTATAAAGTGCTTCCATTGACGATCAGATAAGCTTTGTCACTATTATAAGGCGACCATATATCTAGGCGTTCATCTTCATTTTGCTGATAAGTTGCGATGCGCTGAAAGTTGAGTCCGGCATCGTTAGAGTGATATAAAAAGACCGATGCTCCCCAGGAGCTGTTGTTCCATGTTTTGACCAAATAATATAGCGTTTGGTCGTCATTCAGGGCATACATTCTTTTCGGATTCCCCCAGTCGTTGTAAAAATTAAATCCGGCAGAAGGTGTCCAGTTGACGCCTTCATCATCCGAGTAGTGAATTTCTTTACCGACGGATGCCAATAATCGATTGCCGCCATTGCCATTTGGTATCACATTCATGATGCGCGGATCGAATCGGATATCATCGTTTAGTGGCGTCCAGTTACTACCGTCTAAATTGCTCCTCCAGATCGTACCGCCATCCGAAATACCGTATATACTTTCCGTCGTAGCTGCAAAATCAATTTCGCGCAAACTACCGGCTTGGTCGATACTACCCCGCTCAAACCAGCTTCCGATCAGGCTACCATTAGCGAAAGTTTCTTGCGGGAATTTAGCCAATCCTTGTTTTCTGAGTTTTTGTTTGTTGCGATAGCGGTCGAGCATATTGTCTTGTTCCACTTCGCGCCAGTCGACGCCCGGTGCAGCGCGATGTTTCACTTCCCACCAAGCACGTCGAGCGTCGCCTTTGCCTTCACCTTCACGATGATTTTCATAGAGATCAATTTCGCCGACAGGTGCGGGTAAACTTTGTGGAGTCGGTGGCTGTGGAGGTTCGGGAGCACAAGCGATGAGGAATGAAAAAGTGAGTGCGTAAAGGATAGATTGTTTGTTTTTCATTTGTCGTTGTTTTTTGGAATGAAAAGGCTCAAATGCTAGCTCATCCAGCATCCGTAAGCGATTCATTCCATACGTCATATAATGCCAATCATACAGCGAAAGATCTCCGCTATAAAGGAGTAGGTGAAGTTAAGATAAAGTGTTAAGATAAGAAAATCAACGGTTTGATCAAATGGAAGAATAAGCTGATCTTGTCAATAAATCGAATAAACAGCATGAAAAGAAGAGATTTTCTAACCACAACTTCATTGGGTGTAGGAGCAATTACTTTGAGTAGTTCTAAATTGAAGGCATCCGCCCAAGCACGAAGGGATCAATATACAGCAATAGATGCAGCATACAAACAAGCTGTCTTGAAGAGAGAACTGTTTACTGAGCCGGTCATCATTGATACATTAGAGTTGCTGCACTATCAAGGCAATTTCATCTGTCGCGTATGCTCAAAGGATGGAGCAGTAGGTTTATCTATTGCCAACAATCGCTCTATGAAAGATTTGTATCCCATTTTTACGAATCGCTTGCAGCCTTTTTTCATCGGAAAGGATGCGCGAGAGCTGGAGCAACTATTGGAAGAAGTTTACGTCTACAAAAGCAATTATAAGCTACAAAATCTTACGCTTTGGGTGCCTTTGGCGACGATTGAGTTTGCGATTTTAGATATGTTGGGACATATCGCTGATCGCCCAATCGGTGAGCTGATCGGCGATATTCATCATCCTGAAATCGCGGTCTATCAAGCCAATAACTATCGTGGACAGTCTGCCAAAGTGAGTCTCGAAAAAATCAAAGCAACCGTAGCCAAGTCTCAAGCTCAAGCTGTAAAATTTAAGATCGGTGGGCGGATGTCCCGACCCGAAGAACCCAAAGGACGAACCGAACGGCTCATTCCGATGGTGAGGGAAGCCTTTGGAGCAGATATGACGATCTATGCAGACTCGAACGGTTCTTATAATGTGGCGGAGTCTGTTCGGATTGGGAAAATATTGGAAGCTAACAAAATTGATTTTTATGAAGAGCCGACGCCTTTCGATTGGTACGAAGAAACCAAAACGGTCAACGACTTACTGACGATTCCGATAGCAGGTGGCGAACAAGAACCGAGTATGCACAACTTCCGTTGGCTCATCGGTAACGACGCCCTCGACATCGTACAGCCCGATATTTTTTACTTTGGTGGCATGATTCGGGCTATGAAAGTCGCACGTATGGCTGCCGCTGTCGAAAAGACCTGTGTGCCGCATATTTCGGGTTCAGGATTGGGGTACTTGTACATGATGCACTTTGTTTCTGCTCTTCCCAATGCAGGGTTGTATCATGAATTTAAAGGTTTTAATACGGCTATTCCTATTGAATGTGCGACCTCTGATCTGCAAAGTAAAAATGGTAATATCAAAGTACCAACAGGCGCAGGCGCAGGTATCATTATCGATCCGGACTATGTGAGGAGGCATGAGGCAGTTGTGGGATTGAAATAGACACTTAGAGACCTACATTTGATTTGTTCTGTCCATTATCTGTTGAACTCTGAGTAGGATACTAATTTGTGATTTTCAAACTCCTCTATTGTTTGTTTTTTGCCGTAGTCGTCACTTTCTTCCTTGTATGTTTTTATCTTAACTTCCTTTGGCAATCTGTATTCTATTTCCAACACATAGTCAGGCAAAAAACCATCACAGCTTTAGAAATAGTAAATATCGTACGATTTACCTGAGATGGAAGGTACCGGAAGTAAATTCCTTATTTGGTTGTATTCTTTTAAGGTCAATTCGCTTGCTGTCGAGCCACTAGCCAAATAATTAGCATCTTGAATTTTTTCGCAGAGTGCTGCCCGATCAGATTGGTCAGTGAATACGCTCGTAGCAGTATGTTTGAGATTAGATAATGTTGTGTTTCCGAAAATGAGTGCCGTCACGGTGGCGGCTAATAGCAATTTAGCCTTTCTTGTTTTGGGAATGAAGTTGAGCAGCCCGATTAATCCTCTAAAAACGCTCATCAGAATTAACGTAAAAATACCCACAAAGAGGAGCGTCTCAAAGTCGAACTGATTAAAATCGCCATTTATTTTTTCTGATAAACAGTCTTGCCCAATGTTCCATAGTAGAAGGTTGATGATGATTGCTGCAGAGACGAACCCTACATACTTAGCTATCTTCTTCACTTATTATTTTTACTGAATCAATTTGTCATCCAATGTATCAAAAATCAAAACAAATGCCCCGCCGTCACCAACGCTCGAAACTGCTCCTCAGAGCGATACACGCCCGCAGAAAGGACGAACATATTGATAGGTGCGATCCAGATACCGCCACCATAGCTGTAATGCCAAGTATCAGAATCTTCGCCACGTAGCCAAACTCGACCATGATCGAATCCAGCATGCAGTCCCAAACTAAACGGCAAGGTTCGGTTGATGGACTCGAATGCTTTGATGCGAAAATCTGAATTGTGATAAAAAGTAGCGTCACCTCTAAATCGCTCAGCTCGGAAACCACGTAAGTTGGTGTTGCCACCTATAAATGGACGTTTGAAAAAGTCTGTTTCTCCAAAGTTGGCGCTAGTGCCGACACGCGTCGCGAATACAGCGCGCAATCCCTTCCCGATGGGAAAATAAAGGGACAGATCAGTATTTATATTGTGGAAAGATCGCTCGCTGTCGGTCAGATGATGCTGATAACTATAACCCAAATTAAAACGAGCACCTCGACGCGGAGACAACAGATTATCTACTCCGTCTATTTTGAAATCTGACTTGATACCGGCAAATCGACGCGGCTCGAACAATTCGTCCGGTAGCTCTAGTGTATTGATAAAACGTCCTTCTGTCTCACGGATAATGATTTGCTCTACGAAAGGACCGACAGAAAAAGACAGCAAATCATTCAAGGCACGACGACGTAGCCGCACATCGAATAGAATCTGGCTCTCGCGCGTCCGGTTGAATGGCAAGCCGAGCTCTTCATTATCCGCAGCTGGATTTTCCGTATCATTGCCCAGCCCAAAATAATTGAACGCAAAACGATCGCCATGTCCGCCCAATGTCGTCGTGATGTCCCACTGTTTGACCACAGACAAAAATTCTCCTTCATATTGAAAATCAAAAGAACGCAATGCGCCCAAATAGTTGGCAGTGAAGCTATGCAACTGTCCATAAGGCGATTTTTTAAAGTCATAGACGTGCGTCAGCAGATTCAAACCGATGCTGAGTCCTTCGTCTGGATTGAAGCCGACGAGTGGTAGCGGTCGCGTAAAATTGAAGTCGTAGTGTGGATGTTTGCGGTCGTAACGATTGCGCTCTACGATGGTGCTTTGTTTGTCTTTGAGTTCGCCATTCTGAGATAATACATCATTATTTTCTGTCGCAAAATCATAATACAGCGTTTCTCTTCTCAATCCTTTGACCTCCGATTGGTCGATCATTTCATCTTCGCCCAGTCCACCGATGATGCGCACTTTGATGGCGTCTTCGACTTTGCCTTTGACCAGAAATTTATCATCATCCTCCAGTCCGTAGATATGGATTTCCTTGGTGACATCTGGTGTGAATAGCCGCTCATAAACCACTGTATCTTGCTTTTGCGCATAACCTTGCACTAGCGTTGTGCCATCTTCGTTGCGAGTGACGACATAGATTTCTTTATCATTGGTACCGACGATGTCTACTTGCTCGGCAGTGACCAGATAGTAGCGTCTGGCAATGTCCATCAAGTTGTCGCGTCGTTTCTTCATCGTTGCTGCGATTTGGTCAAACTGCAGCAGCTCTTGCTGATCGGGACGCACTTGTAAAAAAGCGGAGTCGATAACTTCATCTGTCAGATTAGTTTGCAAAAACTCGACTTCCTTTTCCCAATCCTCCCATTCTAGCTCATTCAAGAAAGAATTGTCGAAATGTCGCGCATTGAACACCGCCCATTTCAATGACTTGATATTGTCTTCATAAGGCGTCAGTTGCCTTAAAATCGGTTGCGCAAATCGAGCGATACCGACTAGCAAGCCATCATAATTTGGGAACACTTGATCGCGGTCGCGCGGTATCGGTCGATAGGTCTCAATGCCACCTTTATCACCCACATCAAAGGTCGCAAATCGCCACTGATCGTCATGCCTGTCCCAGTCACCGATGACCATATCAAACAGGCGAGCGCGTACCACCCAATCTTGCTGCACCTTGTGTCGTTGATTGCTGATGAGTTTATCGATCATCTTGGGTGTACTGATGATGTCTTTGGAATTGCCGAAACTTTCGACTTTGCTACCGTCGTCATCCGGTCGCTCTTCCATCAGATAGACTTCATCACCAAAGTAAGCATTGTATTCTTGTAACGCAGGCTGCTTAGGAATATAGTAGTACTCAGGGTTGGTGTGATAGACATCTGCTGCCGAAGCCAAAGGAGGAATAGTCAATGCCCCAAATGGGTGGGTCGATAAGAAAATATCCTGCGTGATGTATTGTGCCAAAGTAATTTCATTGGCAGGATAGGGGAGGAGTCGCGTTGCATCTTTGGTCAAAGCACGCATACTATACTGCTGTCCATCTTTGCCTTCTAGACGCATAGAATTGGTCTGTCTGCCTCCACCCATTTTGACAGGAAAGACGCCCCCTTTGTAGTCATTTAGGTTGAGGGTCGGAAAATCGTACTCTTGTAGATAGACATCACGATAATGTAATCCTGCAATGGGACGGGATATCCAACCAGGTTGATGTACTTCGGTCGTGATGGGTGGGACAGTTTTAAATTTTTCGCTGTCATCAAAAGGCTCTACCTCTGTTTCTTCCAACTCTTCGAATATTTCTAGCTTATCTTTTACTTTTCGGCGATAGACAAGGTCATCGTGTTCACCATTTTTGGGAGGAGCGTAGTAATACACCCAAGCGGAACCATCTTCGTAAAAATCAAGTCGCGCAAATCCTCTTTTGGCGTAAGCAAACAGTGCTCCGTCTCCGGCACGCACCGGACTTTCTTTAGAACCTGAACCACTCACGATAAAGGTTTGGCCTTCTTTTTCCCAATACTGCAAATTGTGCTCATGTCCGGCAGCGAAAATATAACTACCATTCTTGGTTGCTGCACCTAGTTCACCATAGCGTAGATCGCGATAGAGTGGATGGGACAAATCTTGTTTGATCGCACCTCGGCGACGTATAAACTGACCAAGTGAGCCGACTAGCGGAATAGGCACATAGCCTTTTTTGAAGTACTGCGTCAGTGGAAATAAGTGATCTTTGACGGTCAAAAAACCACCATGTGAGCCATTGGAAAAAATGGGATGATGCTGTACGACGAGTACATTTCGGGTGCGGTACTTACGTAGGGTTTCTTCAAAATAGTAAAGGAAGGTCTCGCGATTGCGGATGTCGCAGTCGCTGTGCATACGCGGATGATCGTTCCAATCTTCCAGCCACCACTGCGAGTCGATAGCGACGATGACCAGTTTATCTCCGATTTCGATGACCTCAGGATCGTTGCAGCCTTCGTTCGGCAAAAAAGTCATCTCTGCTTCGTCGTCACTCAGGTCAAACATCTTTTGCAACTTGCCTTCGATATACTTTTCTTGTCGTTTGAGTCCTTGCAGCCCATAGCCCATCCAGTCGTGATTGCCAGGAACGAATAGCACATTACCTTTGAAATTCTTCAAGGCATCCAACTGAATGTCTAGTTTCTCCTGTGCGATCTTTCGATAATCTTTTGCATACTTCGGGGGCATCCCGACCGGATAGATATTATCGCCTAAAAATACAATCGTGCTTTCTTCCGGTGCCTCTGCCAATGTCTTTTTGAGGTATTCAAAGAAGTCGGGTTGTAAGTTAGAATTGCCTGTATCTCCGATCAAGTAGATGCTGTGCTGGACGACAGAATCCTGTGGAGGTAAGTCTTCTTGTTGCCAGTTTTTGGCTTCTTCGACATAGTTGAGTTTGTAGTTGGCGCAAGCGTAAAGTGTGGAGAGCAGTAATAGTAGAGCAAACGTTCGTTGGAACATAATTCAATATGTAGTGATGACTTTAAAATGCTGCTTCAAGATAGCAGATTTATACAACAACATTCTATACAGGGCGATGTTTGATATGGCAAACTCAATCGCAGAATTGAGCGATGCTACTCCAAACAAGCTCTAAATTGTTGATGTACATCATGAACCGTATATTTGCGCCTCAATTTGAATTTGACCAAATTACATTAAATTATACTCAAACTACATGACCGAACTAGCTATCCGACTCAATACCGTAGAAGAAGCCATAGCAGACATCAAAGCCGGAAAAGTCATCATCGTAGTGGATGACGAAGACCGCGAAAATGAAGGCGATTTTATCTGCGCTGCCGAATGCATCACACCCGAAATTATCAACTTCATGGCGACAGAAGGACGCGGACTCATCTGTGCGCCCATCGAAGAGCAAAGAGCTGATGAGCTAGGACTAGATTTGATGGTGTCTTCTAATACCGCCCTACACGAAACTGCATTCACAGTCTCTATTGACCTCATCGGGCAGGGATGTACGACGGGTATTTCCTCTTACGACCGAGCAACTTGTATCAAAGCACTCGTCGATCCGAATATCAAAGCAGCAGACTTCGCGAAACCCGGTCACATCTTTCCATTGCGTGCCAAAACCGGAGGTGTACTGCGTCGCACCGGACATACAGAAGCGGCGATAGATTTGGCACGACTAGCGGGTTACGCTCCGGCAGGTGTATTGGTCGAAATTTTGAATACCGACGGGACGATGGCGCGATTACCTCAGTTGTTTGATATTGCACAACGCCTTGATTTAAAGTTGATTACGATCAAAGATCTGGTGGCTTATCGACTCGCCAACGAGCAGATCATAGAGAAAGAAATGGTCGTACCGATCAACTCGCAATACGGGAAATTAGAAATCCATGCCTACCGTCAGATCAGTACCGAAGATGTACATCTGGCGATCAAAATGGGTGACTGGATTGCTGATGAGCCTGTGCTAGTACGCGTCCATTCTTCTACAGAAACTGGCGATGTCATCGGGATGCTGTTCAATAATTATGTCCAACAAATCGAACGCTCGCTTGCCAAAATGAATGAAGAGGGGAAGGGTTTGCTGCTCTATATGCGACAAGGGCAGCATCGCGCTAATGACTTAATGATGGAACGACTCAAAATGGTAGAACAGAACGGTCTGGATGGTCCTTCGGATATGGCGCAGCGTGACTTCGGAATCGGAGCGCAAATATTGCGAGATATGAATGCAGCAAAAATCCGACTGATTACGAAGAATCCAAAGCGACGCATAGCGCTGAAAGGATATGGTCTAGAAATTGTAGAGTGGGTAGAGATGTAGTCGTCTACTTAGAAAATGAGTCCAGCTCAAAACGTCATGCTTTTGTCCAACAATCGTAGCAATTGGGCAATAATTTCGGCATCTGCTCACGTTATTGCGGCAAACAATCACTTCCTATAAAGCATTTCTACTTTTATAGTTGTAGCGCAATAACCTATTGCCGATACGCATTCACCAATAGAAAAACACGAACACGTACATGGACAATATCAAGATCCTATGGGCAGATGATGAAATAGATTTGCTGAAACCTCAATTGCTATTCCTCAAAAAGAAAGGATACGACGTCATCACCGTTACCAACGGACATGACGCACTAGAAGAATGCGAAGAAAATGACGTCGATGTTGTCTTTCTGGATGAAAGTATGCCGGGTATCACTGGACTGGAAACCTTGGAGCAGATCAAAGCCAAAAATCCGCACCTACCTGTCGTCATGATTACCAAAAATGAGGCGGAGCACGTTATGGAAGAAGCCATTGGCGCACAGATCAGCGACTACCTCATCAAACCAGTCAACCCAAATCAGATCCTGCTTACCCTCAAGAAGTTGATTGACAACAAACGACTCGTACGCGAGAAAACATCGATGAGCTATCAGCAGGAGTTTCGGCAGATTTCGATGCAAATCAATAGTGGTCTGGACTTCAAAGAATGGGTAGATGCTTATCGCGACATCATCAGTTGGGAACTACGCATTGACGAGTCCAATTCTGATGGCATGACAGACATTCTCGCCATGCAAAAGAGCGAAGCCAATGCGGAGTTTTCGCGCTATGTCATCAAGAACTATATAGACTGGGTGAGCGGTCAAGATGAATCACCGCTGATGTCCAATACGCTGCTGCGTCAGAAGGTATTGACACAGATCAAAGAAGATCGTCCGACCATCATGTTGCTACTCGACAACTTGCGGTACGATCAATGGAAGATGCTCGAACCCATCATCGCTGAGTACTATCGAGTGGAGGAGGAAGACTATTTTTACAGCATCTTACCGACTTCTACACAGTACAGCCGCAACGCTATTTTTGCTGGACTCATGCCTTCCGAAATTCAAGAATACTATCCTGAATGGTGGAAAAATGATAACGAAAAAGGCGGCAAAAACTTACACGAGCACGATCTGCTAGCGAGTCAGATTGATCGGCTGGTGCGTCGAAAAATTTCATTTGACTACATCAAAGTTACCAATGTCGGTCACGCCAAAACAATGGCAGACAACATTTACAACTACCTCAACAACGACCTGACCGTCATCGTCTATAACTTCATCGATATGCTGTCTCATGCACGTACCGAAATGGAAGTGTTGAAAGAGCTGGCAGGTGACGAACGAGCGTATCGCTCACTGACGCGCTCTTGGTTTGCGCACTCGCCGCTTTGGGATGCCCTCAAGCGAGTCTCCGAACGAGATATACAACTTATCATCACCACCGATCACGGAACGATCCGAGTGGGAACACCTTCGCGCGTGGTTGGTGATAGAGAAACAACTACCAACTTGCGTTACAAAGTAGGACGCAATTTGCAGTATGACCGAAAAGACGTACTAGAAGTCCGCAAACCGGAAAAAGCACTGCTACCACGACCGAATGTTAGCTCTACTTTCATCTTTGCGAAAGAGGATAAGTTCTTCCTTTATCCCAACAATTATAATCACTACAACAACTATTATAGAGACACTTTCCAGCATGGTGGCATTTCGCTAGAGGAAATCATCTGTCCAGTGATTCGATTGAGTTCTAAGTAATTTCGGGACATCTACAATATGAAGTGATTTAAACTTTTCAAAATGAGTTGCTACGAGCTATAAAAATAGCTTTTGAAACCTATATTTTTATCTTTACAAAGCTGATTTTATCCTTTGAAGCATCTTTTTTTACGTAAAAGCTAGGATTTAAATGGGCTAAAGAAAAAGTTTAAATCAGTTCTATACTAAAAACGCCCCCTCAGTCCCAAAACCAAGAAGGCGTTTTTCTTTCAAACTCCCAATCCTCTCTACAACAAATCATAAGACAAACTCACCCCAAAAGAAATCCCTCTTTGAAAACGATCAAACACATACTCATTGCCTTTGAACTCATTGGAAATCAACCAAGTCGCATCCAGTAAGTTCTTGGCAGAAATACCTACAGTCACTTTCTCAAATTTCTTACGTGCCAATACATCTAGCATATTACGCGCCCGCTCGAAATAATCAGGTGTACCTTCACGACCTATGATGGCTAGCTTGTCGCCGACATAGTTGTAAGCGATGGTGATGTCAAGACCATTGTCGAGGTTGTTGTAATTCAAATTGACGTTACCCAAAACTGGGGCTTGTCCTGTGAACGGACGATTTTCTGGCTCTAGTCCAGTTTCGTTTTTCACATCTTGGTCGGACTGAATCAACGCTAGGTTTGCGCCGAATTTTAAGTCACGGAAGGCTTCTGTGATAAAGCCCAATTCCTTTCTAAACTCAAACTCCAAGCCATAAATGTACCCATTGTCCACATTGACATACTGGAATTCTGGATTGGAAGCGCGACGATAAGTCAAAGCAATCGGATTGTCGAAGTTTTTGTAGAAACCACTCACCGCAACGATTTCGCCAGGCTGGAAGAAGTACTCCCAACGCACATCCACATTCTGTACATCTGTGGTCGTCAAACGCTGATTACCGACGAAAAACTCATTACGCAATGGATCGAAAGAGGCGAAAGGTCCGATCTCACGCAAGTTAGGTCGCGCAATGGTCTGAGAGTAAGTCGCTCTCAAGTTCATATCTTCAGTCAAGGCGTAAATGAAGTTCAAGGATGGCAACAAATTGGCTTTGTCGATAGTCGCAAAACGTACCGAATCTGGCGCCAATTCATTTTTACTTTCTACATTGATGTCCGTTGTTTCTAGACGCGCACCACCCACTACTTTTAGGTTTTCGCCTAAGTTGAAAGTGGTCATCGCATAAGCCGCTATCACTTCTTCGTCACCGATGTAGCTGTTGGTCGGGACAGTCGTATTTTCAATATAGTTACCGACGATGAAGCGAGGTCCATTTCGTCCTTCATCTTCACGGATGACGCCTGTATTTTCAGGTCCAAAAGCTTCGTCAAAGTCACCGCTAAAACGAATAGCGTTAGGCGATTGAAGCAAAGAATATTGTGATTCGTTGAAATCTCGCTCTTTCAAGCTATAAAATCCACCAAACTTCACTTTTGTGCTTTCACGCTGCCCAAAAGGAATCGTAATATCGACTTTTGCATTGTAAATATCATCTGATAAATCACGCCAGAAGTATAATGGATCTTCCAAGTTTTGCGTCAAACCTTCTGTTCCCAAATCCTGAGAAAACTGTCCATTGAAGAAACGCAAATCTGGTTGATCCAAAGTGGAGTTCACACGACTCGCTGCCCACTCAATCGCAATTTTGCTTTCTTCACTCAATACGTGCTTACCGAATGCTTGATAATTAATCATTTCACGCTCGCTATATAACAAACCACGACCACGCTTTTCATCTGGTTCTTCGATATTCTGTCCATCAGGACCAACGATCAAATCGACGCCTTTATCGGTATTGTGATTGTACAACACTTGGAAGTTGATGGTATTAGAAGGATTGAATTTATAGGCTAAACCCAGCATACCATTTACGACTGGTGACTCTGTACTACGAATATTAGCATAGTCGCCACGATTCAGCAGGTTAGCAGAATTTAGATCGAACAATTCCCAACGAGCATTGCGACCATTTGGAATATGCTGAAAACTCCGCTTGTAACCACCAGATAGAATGACACCCAATTGCCCGCCACCGACGGAATAATTATTGCCATAAGAAATGTTAATACCATGATCGACTGGCGTGCTTGTTTCGTCTGGTGTAAACTGATAGTCAAACGCATTCGCAACTTCATCAATGGTATTTGCAGCGTCCACATTGCCGCGAAAAGCTTGCAATTCCGCATCACGACTCAAAAATTCATTGGTTTTTGGGTCATCCAAAATGGCAGGACGCTCACGAGTAGAAGTGCCGTAGCCTAACCAATCGGTGTCGCCGCCTTCGTAAGTCAAAAAGTCGTCGATAAGGTTGTTTTGAGGATTGAAACCAGCTGAGATAGAGATGTTGAAAGTCTCACGCTCCGGAAAGCTTTTGGTACGAATGTCCAAGTTACCACCTGTAAATGTACCAGGCTGATCTGGTGTAAAAGTCTTGGCAGTGATGAGGTTGTCCAACAAATTGGCAGGAATCAAATCCAACTGCGCACTGTTGCGATAAGGATCGATACTTGGGAGATTCAAACCATTCAACTGCGAAATAGAGTAGCGGTCACCCAATCCTCGGATGTTGACATACTTACCATCTTCGATAGAAGCACCTGTCACTTTGGTCATTGCTTGCGCCACATTGCTGACCCCTAAACGACTCATTTCTTGAGCAGAAATACCATCTTGAATTTTCTCAGAACGCTTTTGCAACAGCATGATCGCATTTTCAGATCGCTCGATCACATCTGCTTTAACCACAATTTCAACACCTAAGTCAACTGCTGCATCACTCAGTGCAATATCTAAGTAGGTTGTCTCTCCATCCTTGATTTCGACACCTTCGATTTTCTTGGTTTGGTAGCCAGTATAACTTGCTTCCAAAGTGTAAGTGCCAATAGGAAGGTCAAGTTGATAGTTGCCATCTAAGTCGGTCGCGACACCCTCAGAAGTTTCGGTCACCAAAATATTGGCAAAGAGTAGCGGTTCGCCTGTGGCTTCGTCGATCATTTTTCCGCTGATCGTTCCTTGCCCGAAGAGGGAAAAAGAGAGAACAGAAAGTAAAGCTAGTAACGTAGTTTGCTTAAATCTCATAATTGATAGTTGTGAAAATAAAAACGCCGCTTCCCCCTTCATAGACGAAGTTTGGAGAAGCGGCGCGAAGTTATTTATTATATATCATTTAACGGTTCATTACCTGTACTTTTTGACGTATACTTCCGAAATCCGTTACAATATTCAATAAGTAGATACCATTCGTCAATTGGCTAGTTTGTAGCGCGAACTGAGCCGTACCTGCTGCTTGATTGCCAGCGTTCAAAGTTGTCATCAAACGACCACTCAAATCGTACAACTGAATCATCACCGTACTTGCACCTGGCAACTCCACTTCGATAGTAGAAGTACCGAAAGTGGCAGGATTCGGGAATGTTTTCACTGCCAATCCATTGTCGTTGCGGCTGTACTCTTCTGTGTTGGAGATCACAACTAGATCGCTGAAGAAACCTTGGTCATCCAAAGCTGTCCAACCTTCCAACCAGTTGTCTGAGTTGTTGAATGCACCACGATAGTCGGTAGCCGTGAAGAAAGGATCATCAATCGTAAATGGATTGTCAAATGCTGGAGAACCTGCATTTGGACGAGGATCTAAACCACCATTTGCGATACGAGAAATACCACCCAAAGAAGGATCTTCGATAGTGTTCAAGTTATCTGTCAATTGTGTAATCAACAAGTTGTCATCACCACCATCAGTTGTGATGATGTCCGCAAAAGCATCGCCTGCTCCGAAGTCGAAGAAGATGTTACGGTTGAATACTACATCGCCATCCAAGAAACGCTGATAGGTATCTTGCTCGCTATCGTTGTCTAGTACAATCGCACGACGTGCAAAACCTGTCAAGATAGAGTTGTGTAAGTTCACAGCTGCGTCGTCACGAATACGAAGTGCATCGTTGTTGTCTTCATTGACACTTGAAGGACCTGCACCGATTAAAGTGGCATTGGAAATGACTGGCGTTACTTTTGGTGTCAAATCACCTTTTTCAGAACCATCCCATTCACCTGCGCGGTTAGACAATTCATCTTGGATAGAAAACCAAAACTGACCATTACCGTCCCAAGACTGATCGTAGTCGAAAGAGTCATCGCCACAGAACGCAACGGCTGCGTGCTTCACGCTCACTGTACCACCAAACCACTCGATACCATCATCCAAGTTGGCAAAAACTTCTACATAGTCGATAGTTGTTCCACTACCAACACCTGCCAATGTCAAACCATTGATTTCGTTGTTTGCTTCCAATTTGTCACCACCGTGACGAATAGATATATATCGCAAGCTACCTGAGTTGTCTTCAGGATCATTTCCACCATACTGAGCGCGACCTTCAGTGGAAGGAATACCTTCTACATTTGAAAGGTCACCGTCTACACCGACTGGTGCATTACCTAACAAGATCAAACCACCCCAGAGTCCCTTGCGAGATTTGTCTAAGTCTTCCGGATCGTCTACATCATCAGATTCTGCTGTGAAAATGATCGGCAATTCTTGTGTACCATTTGCGATGATGCGACCGCCTTGAGAAATGATCAAAGCCGAAGAAGCGTCACCATTCGCAGGAGAACCTACACCTTTGATAATT
>JBCDHX010000089.1:0-24076 GCA_038749535.1 Bacteroidota bacterium | reverse complement strand
ATTTTGGTCAGTATAGGTCGTAGCAATCACATTGCCGTTTATGTCTTTCAAATCGACTTGAACGTTTGGAATGCCCGACTCGCCTACATCTTGGGCACCATCGCTGTTTTCGTCTAGCCATACGTAGTTGCCGATCGCGCCTAATTCTTCATCACAAGTATTGATACTCGCAAAAAGGGTGTTGACGTATAGCGATTGTCCATTATTGGCTTGTCGTGTGCATATTTCAATATCTACTTCAGTGATATTTTGTGGCACATCGAAGAGTGTCAGTTCAATAATACCGACCTCTCCATCAGAGAAAGAAGGTGCAGAGAAGATAGCTGTTTCTACTACACTACCAGCAGTTACCGTAATTTCAGCCGTTCGTGGATCGTTTTGCTCAAAATCATCTAAGACGATTCCCACTGTGACATCCTTTGTTGCTTGATTTCCAGTAGCTAGTGGTAGCGTTCGGAGTAAGCATTCTTCGCGTCCATTTGGTGTTGCTATTGAACCTGAAGACAACCACCATACAAATTCACCTACCAAGTCGAAAGCAGCACCACCAGCATTCATGTTAGGTGTATCATAGGTAATTACGGCTTGGAATGTGGCTGCGTCATTTGGACTACCACCGATCAATTCTACACAGTACTCTGTAGCAACACCATCGCCTGGTACATCTGTGATGTAATAGTTACCACCATCTCCTGCATTAATCGTACGGAATGGTAAAGTAGTACTGAACCCATTATCTGAAGTAAAGCGTACTTGTGGTTGGCTTCCAGAAAGGACTCTAACGAAGGCAATTAATTTTACCGTCTCAACATCGCTAGGGCTTAGACTGACTTCCGCCAATGAAATACAGGTTTGGTTGACGATTGGCTTAGCCACTGACTCAATCAACTGTCCAGCAGCACAATCTAGAAAAGTATCATCAGGCATACAGTCGTTTGTTGCGTAGCTCAATCCATCTATATCCAAGTCTTCTCCGTTGTCATTTTCGATTCGAATAAATCGAGTGTCGCTGGTGATGTTAATTGTTGCAGTCACATAAGACGTACTGCTCACTGTAAATAGACTTCCTGCTACAGGTGTAAAGCTGCCGCCATCCGCAGAGGTGGTGACTTCGACCTGTGGATCGTTCCCTCCTGCGTTAGCTTTTCGCCAAACAATATCGACTGTTGCGCCTGCTGTGAGTTTTTCTTCTAGACGTAGTACGGCAAAACTTCCGTTGGCATCAAATTCTGCTCTCGATCCATCGGGCGCACCTAGCAATTGCTGTGTATTGACTACTGCACCTGCAGACGGAATATCACCGACATTGCCGACACAGGTGAAGCCAGAACCACACAATGAACTAAAGTCTGCCGATAGGAACGGTAGATGTGATTCAGAGTTGACATCTACGTCATTGGCGACCAAAACACCGTCTATATTTCCTCCAAGAGTGACGTCTGCGTTAGGCGCTAATAAGGATCCTTTTACTGTTGTGGTAATATTGATCGCTGTGGCTTCACAGAAGTTCCAAACGATATTGTCCCAAAGTGCAATATTGATCGTAGTGGCATCAAAAGAGGTAGGAATACCGCTGTAATCTGTTCCTTTAACATTGATGATGATTGGTGCTGTATAAGTCGCGTTGTTAGGCGTGATGACATCAAATGAAGTCGTTGTATTGAAGAAACTAGCTGCTTCTGTAGCCGAAAGTGTCAATACGGCTGCATTGTTGTCTGTCACGGTCAGCGTTGCATTTTGTGTCGCATCGTCGAAAACCACATTAGAGGTCGTCGTCTGCATACAAAGCTGATCTGTTGCGAATTGTATGTCCGCTTCGATTTCTGAGACTTTTGCTCCGATGGTAGCAACTTGCATCAAGCTCGCATTCGGATCATTGCCATTCTGAATGGAAACTGTACGCTGTCCATTTGACTTATCTTGAACTGTACCCTGCACACCACTATTATAAACTACAGGATCTACGAAGCCTGCGCTATAATTCTGCACATTGATAGATGAACCAGCTACGACACCGCCCGCTACTTCGAGTGCTTTTCGGGATAAGTCATTCCCGTAATTGGCAGTCGTTAACTCATTACCCACTTGTATGGAGTTAGCGATGTTGTAGTCGCCGCCGATGATCGCACTTCCTTCTATTTCTGTTACGCTATTCAAATCTCCAAATGCAATCAAACTGTATTCGCTCATCCATTGTACAGCATCAGCACAATCACCGTCATCGCCACAAGAAATGGTGTTGACAGTAGAAGATACGACCACTACACACTCATTCGCATCGGTGATGGTTGCTATATAAGTACCTGCTGCTGTAGCCGTGATAGAAGAGGTGGTTTCGCCCGTACTCCAACTATAAGTATAAGGGGCTTCTCCAGTTTGTGGCGTCGCTGCAAGCATGACAGAACCATTATTCTCGCAGATATCGTAGCAAGTTGTGCTAGGTTCTTCCGATAGAATATTTTGGTCAATATCTATGTTGATGTCGTAATTTCCGTTGACGGTTCTTACATCTGGCCCCATATCAGGCTGGCTCAAAATCGTTTGGTTGAACCAAGAAGAGAGTCCTAAGCCAGTTGCATTAAATTGATTGCCACCTGTTCCAACTTGAACAGCAGGTCCTGAACGATCTAAGGTTATTTGTAAACCAACTAGGTCTAATTTCCCTACGACTAAACCAGATATGGTCGTGTAGTAATACCAGTCACTCACATCTAAATTTGGAATCTTGCTTGGATGCACGCAAGTTGTCGGCGCACCAAAGTTCGGACTGCCTGAAGGGGTGTTAAAGGTGCGACCCGAAAGTGTCAATACGACTTCTAGCTGTTTATCAGCATCACAATTGTTCTCTACCAACATTCTAATGAGTGCTGTTCCATTGGCGTATTCTTCGAAGACAGCTGGTGTATTCGTGACGATGCTCCAGCGATTTCGGTCGTTATAACTACAGCCAGTTTGAGAAGGAATGATATCTAAAAATGCCTCACTTGTTGTGAAAGCAGCTACTCGCGGCATACTGTTGGTACAAGTACGAATGTAGCTAGAGATACTGGACGTATTGAGGGCGTCGTCTTCGCAAGTAAGCGTAGCTAATAATCTACTATCACAGGCTGGACCATTGCAATCTTTGGTAGTGACGGTCGCTGAAAGTGTCGTTGTGCAGCCGTCGGCATCGGTAATCGTCACCATGTAATCATCAGCCGCTGTAGCGGTAATAGATGAAGTAGTTTCGCCAGTACTCCAGTTGTAAGTATAAGGTGCTTGTCCAGTTTGTGGGGTCGCTGTGATGATAACAGCACCGCCATTGTCACATATTTCATAGCAGCTTGTGCTAGGCTCTTCTGTTAGTGCATTTTGATCAATTTCTACATTGATGTCGTATAAATTGCTTGCTTTGACGGCAGGTCCTGAAGTTGGCTGACTTAGAATAGTTGGCGTAAACCAAGAAGATAGTCCAAGTCCGTTTTCGTTGAATTGATTTGCACCAGTTCCCACTTGAAGCGAAGGTCCGTTGCGATCTAGTTGAATTTCTAGTCCTGCTAAGTCCATACGTCCAATAATCAAACCTGACATATCTGTGTAGTAGTACCAGTCGCTTACGTCTGTGTTGTTGTCGACACAGTTGGTACTAGCTCCAAAGTTGGGGCTTCCTGATGGCGAACTAGGTGTGCTAAAAGTGCGACCTGAAAGTGTAAGTACGACTTCGTACTGCTTGTTGGCATCACAAACGCTTTCTACCAATATTTTGATAAGTGCTTTTCCATTAGCGTATTCTTCAAAGACAGGATTAGAGTTCGCGACAATGCTCCATTGCGATTGCTGATTGAAGCTGCAACTGCCTGACTGCGGAATGATGTCTTCAAACGCTCGATTCGTCCAAAAAGCAGCGACAGATACGTTATTTGAACAAGAGCGAATGTAGTCGGAAAGGCTTGTCGTGTTAATGGCATCATCTTCGCAAGTGAGAGTAGCGAGTAATACAGAATTGCAATTACTACTTGAATAGGCAACATCAAAACTGTAGTCGCTTTCGCCATCTGTAGAAGTTGTGAAGCTAATCACACCACCTGCGTTGGCATCAGTATCTCTTAGGTCTGCGCCTGCATCGCTACCGCCATTGTTTATATTTGTACTGATGGGTAAGCTACCGCTCATCGTCGGGAAACGTAGTTCGTAGTTCATATTGGCAGACAAGCCCGATACGCCGTAAATGTAGCCTGTTGCTGTCCCACTTGCTGCACTGCTAAAACCATAGAATCCGTTGCTAGAGGTCGCTTCTGCGACTTTGGAGAAGTTGCCACTGCCATCATCTTTGAACAACTCTATCACTAGCCCATCTATGCCAGTCTCACCTGCATCCTGAATGCCATTGCCATTGCTGTCATCCCAAACAAAATTGCCTACGGAAAGCGGTGCTAACTCAGCAGATAATTCTATATCGCCCAAACCTGCTGCTTTTGAGAAAAATGGTCTACCACCTTCGTATAACTTGTAGCCTGAACCAACGACTTTTCCACCATTACTGAAATTGACGCGAAGCGTGCCACCTTGAAAGAGACCAGCGGGATCCATGGCGGTCATGAATAATTCGTCTGTGCCTGCCAGAACAGCGGCTGAACCCATTGTTGTTGAAGGGTGATTACCGACAAATGGATTAGGTGGATATGGATTGTTGTTGCTAGAATTATCATTGTAATACATACCAGAGAAAAACTCTCCACCGCCAGGTCCTTCACCGTTCAATCTAATGGATGAAGCAACACCGAAATTGGTTGTTTGACCGTCGGATTCTATCTCGAATGAGCCATCATTTTTCCCTTCTACAAAGAGCGCGTGACCACCTAGTTGGTAGTTGAATGTATTATTGCCATTTAGATCATTATTGTCTGCACCGTACTGATGTGCTGCTCGATCAGAAAACACCATGACCATGTTTCCTTCATCGCTGAATTCAATATCGCTCAACATAGGCGTTGGATAGACTTGCTGCGGTCCTGAGTATTTTCCGAAAGCGGATAAGAAATCATTTGTCCAAGAATTCCAGTTGTTGTTTGGAAAAGATTCAGACTGTGTTCCCCTTGATCTTCCTTTGTTAAAATCAAGTGTTTGAGAAACAACAGTTCCTGAGGCGAAGCTAGGAGAGGCACCAACTGCGTTATTTAATACAAAAACGTGAGCTGATAAATCTGAGTTATTTGGGATGCTCGTCGCTCTATCTTCATTGGTGCAAACCGCGCCAATGTATAGCTTTCCTCGATAAAATTTGAGTCCAAACGGTCGAAGCACGCCATCTGTACAAGAAGGAACAGAAGGAATATCATCAACTGCCCAACTCATGACACTGGTCACGCTGGTCGGATTACTCGCATCGTTGAGTGCTAAACGGAAAATTCTTCTGCTATACAGGTTAGTGACAAATAGAAATTTTCCATCATCGCTGATGTCCAAGTCGCCCAATCCTACTTTTCCAACTTGGTCAAAAGCAGCAGGATCGGCATTGCTGCCACCACTATTGTCAGGTAAGTCTCTACCACCTGACCCATTGATGCCGACTACACCCAATCCGGAGGGCTTGCCTGTCAAAGGATCGTTGCTACCTAAGTAAGTGACTACATTGCTGTTGACTTGATAAGAAGAGTTGGAGCCATAATTTGGAGCGGAACTATTCGCTCGTGTTCTATGTCCATTGGCATCTAAGTCATAGAAATCACTGGCAGTGAAAGAGCTGGCAGTTGGCTCTAATAGATAGATACCACCACTCCCCAAATCACCTAATCCAACGTGACGTTTGATGAAAGCAGAGGTGAATATTTTTTGTGCTTGGCGGCTATACGCGACGCCCCAGGTAGCTCCGATTTTGGTACCATCTAGTTTTTGGGCAGGAGCGGTATTGGTGCCAGAATTGTTGTAAGGAAACCCAACAAACCAGTCTGTTGTGCCTGAACTGCCGCCGCCTAGCGGATTGCCATTGACGTAGCAAGGAACATAAACTTGCGTATTTGTTTTGCCAGTGTTGTAATCGACAGGTTCAGCAACACCTAAATTAGCGCAGTCTCCAGCTTGTACGAACTGTAGTGAGCTTCCATTGTCTGTTCCGATACCTGTTTCTTGCGCCCAAGTTGGGATGTTGGTATATTCTAGGCGTAAGTTGCCGGAGCTAGTCGTCGCACCTGATACATCTATTGACCAATTGCCATCTGCATCTGTTTGATCTGTTCCTACAGAGCCATTGTCGTCAAAAATTTCTACGTTGACGCTCTGCACACCAACTATTTCATTGTTGTCTTTAACGCCATCATAATCGACATCTTGCCAGACAAAACCTGCAACGGTATTTGCGCTTCCGCTGCAAGCAGGTGGAGGAGCGAAAAGCGAATTGTCTTCTTTTTCACTCGTTGGAAAAACAGCAGCGATTATATCCTTGCTCTCCTGAATGCTATTAGTGATAAGTGATGTGAAAGAAGATCGGCTGGAAAAAGCCAAGACGGACAATCCCATGAGCAGGATCAGAGCCGTAATTGTTTTGACTGTAGTAGGTTTGCCTACTACTCGTGTCAAGTAGTTCGTAAAGAATTGCATATGCATATTGTTGAATGAAAAGTATAAGTTTGTAAAGTTTGCTCGTGTGAGATGCAATTCTCACAACGTTATGCGTTCGTGTCAATCGGTAGGGAAAGATTGGGAAGTGTAAGGAACTCGGTTGGTGAGCTTTGTGATGAGTTATGTAAGAGCTTGTTAGGAAATTGAAAATTTTGTGTCGTTCGCTTAAATCACAAGTCCCTAACAAGATCTAATTTTGGCTCAATACAAAGAATGACTGCCCCAGAGGGCAATCACTCCGACAATTAGGTATGCATATGAATGACATGCGGTCTGTTTTTGGCAGGTGCACTACTTAACAATTCATATCTAATGTGGTCACTTTTATAGAAACCATTACACGAGTTACAAGAAATCAAGTGCCTTTTCACACTTTATTCTTTATGCTTACAAAAGTAGAGTTGAATCGAACACACTTTTCTGAGATGTAGCTAAACAACTGATTTTTGTGGTTGAATTGATGAAAAGAGTGCTGCAAGTATGCTTAGAAAAGGAATAAACGAGTTCATCATCGAAAATGACGGCTTCGTCAATGGAAAGATTAAATCAATTATCAACAACAAAATTTGGAAGACCTACCATTTAGCCTGTCACATCAAAACGATTTCTTCAAAATACTTGTACTTATTTTGTGATTCTTATTTCGAGATTGGTTCGATTATAAAACTCTTGGTAGGCACTGTGAAGTAGATGCTAGCTCCACCAAGCTCGTTTTGCTCAGCTCGCAATTGCATCTGATAAGTTGCCAACGACTGCTTGATGAAAGAGAGTCCTCTACCATCCGTCTGATTACTAAATATATCTTCTAGATGCTCAGAAGCTATTCCTTTTCCATTATCGTGAATGCTTATTTCGGCAAGCTCATCGTTGACGATTTGCGCCTGTATTCGAATGATGGGCGTGGTTCGATGTTTGCTGTATTTGATGGCGTTGTCGATGAGATTGACGAAGACTTGCTCTAGCACGACTTCTGGCAGAAATACTTTAGGCAGATCAGATTTTTCTACTGTAAATTGATGGGTTTCGAGTGGAAGTTGATATTCTTTGAGTATTCTGTTTGCGATTTTATTGGCATCTACTGCTTCTTTTACTTCGCTACTTGTTTCTGACCAAAGAAGTAGATTTTGGCAGAAATTAATCAAAGCATTGACAGTCTCGGAAGTTCTTGACTTGAATGTCTGTAGCGGCATTTTAGCATCTTCTTTAGTCAGTCGAGCATCTAAGGCAATATTACTCAAGCGATTGACAATGTCGTGAGAGACTGAGTGTGCAAATTGATCTAGTCGCTTGTTGGAAGTGACAAGTCGTTCTTGATTTTGCTGTAAAAGTAGGTTGAGTTTTTCTAGTTGGTTGGAGTATTTGCGTTTGTTGGACAAGGCAATGTAAATAGCACCTAATCCGATTAGAGCTAAAAGTAGCAAGCCTAAAGTGAATAACTGTACCCGTCGCTGCGCTTTTAACTGAAATTCTTTTCGCTGTCGATATTCTTCATTTTCTAGCTGTTCAATCAGTATTTTTTCGTCATACTCGTTTTTGAGGATTAAGCTATTTATTTTACGAATGGACTCTGAGTTGAGTAAGGAATCACTAAGTACTTTGTATTTTTTTAGGTAGTTATACGCTGTCTCATATTCCTTTTTTGCGGCTGCATTCAAGTATAGGCATTCATAGGCATCCATTCGGCTATACGTAAAGTCTTTGGATTCGGTAATGGCTAATGCCTTAGAACAGGCATCATTCGCCGGAGCAAATTGATTCAAACGGAGTAATGCCAATCCAAGGTGAATATAGGAAGCACTTCTCAGATTATATTGATCTAGTCGCTCAGAAACAGTGACTGCCTCCTGCGCAGTTGTCAAAGCTACAGCTGTACTATCCAATCTCAGCATTAACTCTGCCTTCTGATTGAGCGTCCGAATTAGAATAGACGGATCATTAACTGCTTTAGCTATTTGTAGTTGTTCCTCTACTTCTGCTGCTAGTCCATCATATTTCCCTTTATCTAACTGAATAGAGATGATGCCTAATGTTGCGCCTAACGTGTATCGTTTTAGATCTTTAGTTTCAGCTATTGACTTCGCTTCTTGATAATGCAATAAGGCAGCTTCGTCATCCCCTTGATCTTCATAGATTTGCCCCATATTCAACAATAAAGGCAACATGGTAGAAAAATAACCTTGTTCTCGACTCAATTTTAACGCTGCTTGATAGTTTTCGAGCGCTTTGGGATAATTCCCTTCTTCATGTGCTATCGTACCTATATTTGTCAAAGCAGCAGCGGTTGCTGTATCATCTTTTTGCTCTCTTGCCACTTCCAAGCCACGTTGCATATACGCTTTCCCCTTTTCTTTGTCGCCCATTACATGATAAATAGCGGCTGCTCGTGTATAGATTTTCGATAAATTCGGGGTCGATTCGTTCGCGTGGCGCAGTCCAACTTCGATAAAATTTTTGGCCTCCTCAATTTGCCCTAAGCGATATTTGAAAGCAGCTAATAAGGAATAGTTATCTACTAACTCAGCCGTGTCTTTGTATTGGAGAAAATAGTTAATGCTTTTTACTTGAGCAGAGTCAGACAGTCCAAATTCGCTCAAATTGGCATAGACGGTGCCATAGGCTTCATAAAGATGTGCTTGTAAACGTATGCTATCAGGACTCGATTGAATAGTTTCTTGTAGTTTATTTAATTCCGCCAATGCTTCATTTCCATCACTTTTTACTATTACCGAATCAATAGCTGACAAGGTATGGTCGTACTGTACTTGTGCAAATAAAGGTGCAGACGAAAACCACCCAATTGCTAGTAAAAAGATGACTTGAGTTTGTCTTTTTAATTTCAGTAACGCGTACGAGCTATTGCAAAGTAAGGGACTTTTCATAGTAGTGTGTAGTAGTTACGAGAGAACTTGACCTGTCGTAGATTCAATCCTCATCTATTATTTCAACCAGATGGCTTTGTCCAACAATCCTTTTTTATAGATAGCGCCTATAGGAACATGAGCATTGTTGATATTGATGGTATCCTCTACAAAGTTGACCATTTTGATCATATTGATATTGACGATGTAGGAGCGATGGACACGGATGAAATTGTCATCTAGCTTTGTAGCGATGCTTTTGAGCGACGTCCGGATGGGATATTTTCTTTCGTCTATGTGACAATATACGGTCTTACGATCCGCACTAAAATAACTAATCTCTTTGGTGGAGATCGCTTTGTATTTATCTCCTATTTTGACAAATAGTCTTTCGCTAGACATAGATGGACGGTCATATTTTTTTACAGTCATCGGCTCACTCGTCTGATGCCTCAACTCCATCGCCTGCTTGAGTTGTAGCGCATCTAGATTTTTGTGAAGAAAGGCAGTAGGATTGACCTCTTTACAACTGCTGTAGTAGTGTTCATTGTACATAGAGGTCAGAAAGATGATAGGTACTTCGCTGTCCATTGCTCTTATTCTTTGCGCTGTCGCAATACCGTTTTCTTGTCCTCTACCTAGATCTATGTCCAAAATACACAAATCAATCTCGTCCGTATGCTGTACAAATGTACTCAGGCATTGGTGCATATTTCGAGTCACGGTGGTCGCATATTCTCCAATCTGAGAGAGCAGAATGGAGAAAAGATCAATGAAGCGTTGATCGTCTTCGAGGAGTAGTATTTTCATGTGTAGTATAACTCGTGGGTAAATAAATTGCGTAATCAAAGCTACGATCAATAAAATTAGTACTTTTTTTTCTGGCAAAAGCAAGAAATATTACAAATTTATATACAATTTAATGTATCCAGATTGATCTGTCACATCTATGACTTAATTTTTAAAAATATTTGATATTCATAAATGTACTTCATTGGTATAACCAAACCCCAATATAACTTATATAAATCACTGATAATGAGATAAATATGTATTAATCATTTAATATTTATCTTCTGATTATAAATGAACAATATACGAAAAATACACATTGAAAGACGAGTTATTTCATGTCCCATTTATAGCGATCAATAATATAAATGAAACCAAAAAAAGCCTCATCCACTCGCGCAGATGAAGCTTCTTTTTTCTCAAAATGATAAAATTGCACTGATGCGATACACACTACTGATTCAGTTGTGACAGTCCTCTATTTTCATAAATCGCTGTATACTCCCCTTTTCATCAGCTAGCGTATACGTGCCTGCCGCCAGCGTACTCACATCAATATAAATGGTCTGTTGCCCTACATCGTCAAGTCTTCTTTGATGTGCAGCAGTTGTTGACCATTTGCATTTAAAATGAATAACTAAATGCTGCTCGCTTTGCTATACAACTCCACGGTCAGTCTTTGTTTACCATCTATTGGATTCGGATAGAGTATCCAATCTTTTTCCACTTCACTCAACACCACCGAACGAATATCAGAATACAAGTAAATGCCGTCTAAATCAACCTGTCTCAGTCGATAGTAGTAAGTCACGCCACCGATTACTTTTTCATCAGTAATGACATACTCTGTTGTCTCTAGTGTCATACCCTGCCCTTCAATTCTCGCGATTACCGATACCAATTTCAAAAACCAATTAGGTATATAAACTGCTTCTTTTGAAGCTAATCTTTGTTGAAAATACTCGCCTTAGCTAACTGCGCTTTTCGCCCCCGCAAGCGGGACAGGCTTCGATTAGCCCCAAAATAATCTAGTTTCTATTTACGTACTTCATTATTGAATTTGGTATTATATTTAAGAAGCAATTTATACAGGAGTTGAATTTGTTGAAGTGAGGAATGAGGATGCAGAAATTTGCTTATCAACTGTCAGCAGAAAACGCGCATTATTTGCGCTGAAAAAGCGAAGTTCGCACAAGCAGCCACAATATGGCAAGCGTTGTCTTCAAGTCTTTTCTGAAGATGAATCGACGAGCACCTTTTCGCCTATAAATAGCTGTTTTACCATCGATAGTAATGATGAAATCCTGATGAAGAGAGCGCAAGGCACGTTGAATAGGACGACGATGTTGTAACAGAGGAGTTTGTCGGTTGAAGAAGCCTAGAAAGTACAATAGTGCTTGCCGAGAACTAAAGTCCAAAACGAGTGCTTGCGCCGCGCTGTTTTGAACATGAAGTGTATAGTCCTGCCCTGCTTCTATAACCAGATTTCCGTCTACAATAATCAAAATAGGTAGTAGTTTTGAATAAGAGCAAAGTTAAATAGCTGCTTATTGCTCATTTAACTTTGCTCTTTCATGGCGAGTCATTAATCGTTGTTGTTTGCGCTATTCGGTTCGCTCGTTCTGATTTTCAAAGTGCCACTCATCCGCCAATCAGCATGTGTCGCCCCCTGTCCGGCACTGCTCGGAACACTGACTTTAAAGTCTTCGAACTCGTAAGTAATCTGTGCCCCACGTCCGGTTAATTTGTCATACAATCCAATCGCCAATTCTGGCCACGTTCGCGTATCTTTTTCCATTGTTGATAATTTGCATTGATATAAAAATCTGTGATCTACTACATCAGTAGATGTCAATAACGCAGGTACAACGGATGTCAAAAACTTATGTTCATGAATTGTATTTTGACCAACTGTTGTTTGGTATGAAAAGTGGCAGGAAAATACTTAGCCTTTCTGACCAATACGAACTACTAAATCGACACATTAACTAATAACACTACTCATAAGCCTCCACCACAACGACTGACCTCGCTGCTACTCGATACTTTTTGGCACGCAATAGTGGTCCTTTTTTATCGACATAGATGTCACGTGGAGAAGGATTTTTGGTATTGATGACGAGTCGCCACTTGTTACCGCTATTGGTCAATTCCGGTAGCTCATAAGCTAATGTTTTCCAGTACGCATTGATCATGACGTGTAATGCTTTCTTGTAGTCTGGATTGTAGAGCGTGTAAGAAAGCGAGTGAGAGTCTTTGTTCCAGCTCACATCGTTGAGGATGATACCATGTAGCTGAAAGGAAGTATTGATATCATCATTTGGTGCATTCCAGAAGGATTCTTCTTGAAAAAATTCGGTGCGTAGATTAAATTTATTGAGCAAACGGACAAATCGTAGTAGCTCTTTATTCTTTTCCACCAAATCCCAATCCATCCAGCTGATTTCGTTGTCCTGACAGTAAGCATTGTTGTTGCCTAGCTGTGTACGGCGGATTTCGTCTCCCATATTAATCATAGGTGTACCTTGAGACAGCATCATGACACAGAAGAAGTTTTTGATCTGTCGCAGGCGCAAGGTATCTATCGCCGGGTCTTCCGTAGGTCCTTCTTCTCCATGATTCCAGCTGATGTTATTGTTGCTGCCATCGCGGTTATCTTCGCCATTGGCTAAATTATGCTTCTGATTATAAGACACCAAGTCATTGAGCGTAAACCCATCGTGGCAGGTCACAAAGTTGATGCTGCGGCTAGGATCGCGCGTCTGGTCACGAAACAGATCGGAGCTTCCAGTCACTCGCTGCACAAAAGCGTTCATCATACTTTCGTGCCCGATCATGAAGCTGCGCACATGGTCTCTAAACTTACCATTCCACTCTGCCCATCTATCTCCTATGAACGTCCCCAGCTGATACTGCTCCAAATCCCAAGCTTCTGCCATAATTTTGACTCTGGAAAGTACAGGATCGGATTCTATTTCCCACAAAATAGGCGCATTTTTCATAGGTGTACCATCCTCATCTCTTGACAATATCGCTGCCAAATCAAATCGAAATCCGTCTACATGCATCTCTTCCACCCAAAATCGCAAACTATCCAAAATCATGCGTCGGACTACGGAGTGATTGGCTTTTACGGTATTGCCTGTCCCGCTATAATTCTTGTAATAGCGTTTGTCACCATCCAAGATATAATAAACCTTATTGTCCAGTCCTCGATACGATAAAGTCGGTCCTTCGTGATTCCCTTCTGCGGTATGATTATAAACTACATCTAGGATGACTTCGATACCAGCCTTATGCAGCGCTTTGACCATATCTTTGAACTCCCGCATCGTCTGCGCCGGATCGTCAGTTGTACCATACGCGCCATGTGGAGCGAAAAAACCAACGGTGCTGTATCCCCAATAGTTGACTAAACTTTGATCTGGTACATCCCGCTCATCGAATTGATGAACAGGTAGCAACTCCACTGCCGTTATATTCAGGGCTTTGAGATAGGGAATCTTTTCAATGACGCCTAGATAAGTACCACGCAAATGTTCCGGCAGACCAGAATTCGGGTGATTCGTGAAGCCGCCGACGTGCATTTCATAAATGATTGACTTCGCCAGCGGAATATTCATCAACTGGTCGCCTTCCCAATCGTAATCGCTGCCATTTAACGCCACACTTTTCATCGCACAAGTGATGTTGTCGCCCGGTCGTGCTGCATTGGCACGATTGTAGCCTCTAGTGATGATTCCTCTGGCATAGGGATCGACTAGTAATTTGGCAGCATCAAAACGGTCGCCTTCTTTGGGATGATAAGGACCAAATACCCGATAGCCGTATATCTGTCCTTCTTTCAATCCTGGTACAAAAATATACCAGTAGTAGGAAGTGTGATTCTTCTTTAGGTCTAATGCGATGACCGCGCTCGGCACTCTGTCCGTTGCCTTATCAAATAGCAATAGCTCGACACCTGTTGCATTTTTGGAGTAGACACAGAAGTTGATGCCGTTGGGATAGACCGTCGCACCTATCGGGAAACTTTGCCCTGGCTGGGTAGCTACTTCTGTGGTATATAGTCGCTTGAATAAATTCTTAATCATAGGGAGTTCTAGGTAGTTGATATTTGTTTGGAGAATAACAAAAAGAGCCTTTAAAAGATCGACAGATACTTATTCTCAGTAACGTGAAATGAATAAATTTATATTGTTGAGGAATAGTCGAGAAGGAAACATATTGCAGATAGTAGCCTTTCGGCTATTCCTCAACACTAAGAATGTAAATTTTTTATTGAACTCATACCAATTAACGTCTACGCGCTCACTTTTCGATTTTTGTAGAATAGATAAACATAGTAAGATCCAATGAAAATCCAAATCGTATTGACCGTAGCAGAGGGCAATGCGCCATAGTAGACCGTATTGATCGTCAATAAGATGCTGGCTATGATGTTCATACCGTGATAAGTGGCAGATTTGGGATCGATTCGTCCTCTACTGACCATCCAATAAGCAGCAACTAGCAAGATAGAACCTATCCATCCTAGTATATCAATCGCTAATTCCATCATCAACTATTTTGGTAAAATCGGTAACAACCTAGAATCTGCCAATGCTGCTGTACGATAAGGCGCTACTTTTTGATAAGCTTCGCTTTGTGCAAAAGCAACAAACTGTTCAGCAGATGGATATTGTACCAACAAAACCGCATCCCATTTTTCTGCTTCCGGCCCGATCAAAAACTGCTGACTTTCTCCCCACAACAGTACCTCTCCACCAACCTCTTGTATCAAAGGCGCAGCTTGTTTCATGTAGACTTTGTAAGCTGTCCGCCCGTCTAGCTCTTCTTTTGGTGCAATGTTAGGTGATTGAAAATAATCTGCCATCTCTCGATATCGCAGCAGATTGAGCATGACGACTTTGCCTTTGCCGGCGTAGTTTTGATAGAATTGAATGCCGACTTCGGGTGTGGCGTGGAGATATAGATTCATCGTGTATCTATTTTGAGCAGACAAGATAATAGATAAACTGCAGATTCTTCTCTGTTACTATTTCCAGTGATGTGCTAAAAAATCCATAAACTGTTCCCAATCATAGCGACTCAAATCGTGCTTTCCATACCGCAAATGATAGCCAATAGCAGCATCATGCAAAGGTTGATTCGCATCCGGGAAAGTGGTGAATTGAAGTCCATTTAATTCATAAAGCCTATAGGCTTCGGATGCGGCTTTGGCAGCTAAATATTCTCCTCTGGGGTCTGCCCATCGGTCTTGTTGTGCACTAGCTACATATAACAACCGTGGTGCTATCAAAGCCAATAATTGGTGCTGATCGACAGGCAATTGATCTTCTTTATCGTTATACGATTTGAAGGTATCACAAAACCAGTGCGGAAAACTCCGGTTGATGTTACTCAATCGTTCGCCGTACTGCCGCAGAGACAAAGCAGCACCGCCACAGCCGGATTCATTAGAGATAATTGCCGCAAATCGTTCATCTTGAGCACCTGCCCAAAGCGTCGCTTTTCCCCTCCGTGAGTGCCCGACTACTGCAACACGCGATCCGTCTACCTGCTTGTCCGTCACCAAATAATCCATCGCCCGACTTAGCCCCCACGACCATGCCCCGATTGCGTTCCAATTGGTTTGCTCCTCAAATAGCCGCTGAATAGAGGTAACCGCCCCATCCTGTCGATCTAAGAATACATCACCATAGTAGAACGTCGCCAAACCATAGCCTCGACTCAGCAATCGCTCAATAGGCCAACGGTTGCTATGAACACCACGTGACGCTGCTGTTGCTTGATGATCGAATAAGTTATATTCCGTACTATTTTTTGTCCATTTATCGTGGATCGTGATTGTCGGACTGCTGTGTACTGTGTGATTTCCATAACTATTGAGTCCTAAAAAGATGGGTGACTTTGCTCCAGCAGGCAAGATAAGTAACAGCTCTAAGTCCATGCTGTCTGTACGAGTCGCATTGAAAAACTGCAAACGGATTTCTTTTTGAATCGCCTGTAGATTACCAATTACAAATGGTTGTACTCGGACAGTTTGCTCTACTTCTAATCGTTCAGCAGGCGTTCTGCCATATACGTTTTCCTCGAATAGTTGAAGAAATTTGCCACGTCGCTCTTTTTCCCAAGTCACTACTGTTTGATTGGGATCTAAAATGGTCGGTAGTTCATAGTCTGGTACATCTGATTCGTCATAATTTTGAGCAAAAGCTGTGATAGCCATGAAAGATAGAAATAGGAGTAATTGGGCTTTGATAATGTTCATTGTTTGTCTAATTTTTACTTAAACAGACTGGATGACTTGTATTGTTTGAATGCGTTGGGATAAATGCTAAGCATTCGCCTTATTCAAAGCTAAGCTATATAATTTTCTCCTCTCAAACGACGAAAGCCATACTCGCACTTCCGCAAGTATGGCTTTTGATTGTCATCGCCTAGTTACGTTGATGCCTAAAACATCTCCGTTCCGGCAAAATGAAAGTTACCCTCAATCGCTGCATTCTCGTCAGAGTCCGCACCATGTACAGCATTCTCACCGATGCTTGTTGCATATTTCGCACGGATTGTACCGGCTTCTGCTTCTGCCGGATTGGTTGCTCCGATCAATTTACGAAAGTCTGCTACTGCATTCTCTTTTTCTAAGATCGCTGCTACGATAGGACCCGAAGACATGAACTCAACCAGCTCATCGTAAAAAGGACGTCCTTTGTGTACGGCATAAAATTCGCCAGCTTTCTGAGCTGACAAATGCGTCAATTTCATCGCGACAATACGAAAACCGCCTTCATTGATTTGATTCAAAATTGCGCCGATGTGTCCTGCTTTGACTGCATCCGGCTTGATCATGGTGAATGTTCTATTGGTTGCCATGCTTTTTAGATTTTAGATCACTCCGTTTTTAGATTTTAGACTTGCTCGTCTGCTGCTGAATATCTTACGAATGATCTCAGTTTTAGTATTTTCAAAAAAAATCTCGAACACTTTGTACAAAATGCCCGAGACCGAGTTTTTTTATCGTGAATGATAGACGTCTAACATCTAAAGTCTATCGTCTAATATCTTGATTTACCCCTCCAATGCAGCAGCACCACCTACAATCTCAGAAATTTCTTTCGTAATCGCTTCTTGACGTGCTTTGTTGTAGGCAATTTTTAGTTCTTTCTGTAGTTCCTCTGCATTTTCTGTTGCATTGTCCATTGCTGTCATACGCGCACCGTGCTCAGAAGCGTGGGTATCGAGTAGATATTTATGGAATTGCGTTTGTAAGATGCTTGGAATCAAGTAGTTGAGTAGCTGCTCCTTGTCCGGCTCAAAAATGTAGTTGGCACGCGTTTGTGCTTCTCCTTCTTCCGCTTCAATCTTTGGTACAGGTAGATATACCTCTACTTGCGCTTCTTGAATGACTACATTGCGGAAGTGGCTGTATGCTACTCGTACGGCATCATACGTTCCATTCTCGAACGCCCGCATCAGTTCAGAAGACACACGCGATACATTGTCGAAGCTCAAATCTTCAAACAAGCTCGTATAGTCGGTGATAATCGTAGCTTTGTCGCTATAATTGCGCTTGAAGAAGTCAGCCGCTTTCTTCCCTATCGTCAACACACTCACATTGCCTACCGCCAACTGCTCACTGAACTCATTCTCTAACGTGTAAACAGCAGCTTTGATGATGTTGGTATTGAATGCACCTGCCAAACCACGGTTAGAAGTCACGACAACCATGCAGACTTTATTCACCTCGCGCTCCACTCCATAAGAAGAACTGACGTCTCCATCTAGATTAGATAGCAAGTTGATGAGAATTTGCTGTTGCTTATCGGCATACGGACGCATCTGTGAAATCGCTTGCTGCGCACGACGTAGCTTTGCCGCCGCTACCATTTTCATGGCTTTGGTGATCTGCTGCGTCTTTTTCACCGACGTGATCCGTTCCCGTACTTCTTTTAATGCTCCAGACATTTGTTTAGATATGAGACCGCTTCGCTTTTAGATGTTAGACGCTAGACTTATTTGCCTGTTGCTGAACATCTACGATAGCAGCTAAATATTAACTTTGATATAAAAGCACTGACCCAAAGCTACGTGCTGAAGAAGCTAATAGCTAATGGCTAGCAGCTAACCGCTTACTTATACTGCGAACTCAACTCCTCTGCCAACTTCTTCAACGTCTCAGCAGACTCACCTTTCACTTGTCCTTTTGGATCGCGAAAAGAAGCCAATACATCTGGGAAACGCTGCTCCAAAGTCGTCAAGAATAAATCCTCGAATTCTTTAACTTTATTGACAGGTACATTGGCCATTAGGTTGTTTACACCTAAATAGATGATCGCTACTTGCTTCTCAACAGGTACTGGAGAATATTGATCTTGCTTCAACATTTCCACGTTGCGCTTTCCTTTATCCAATACCGCTTTTGTTGCCGCATCCAAATCAGAACCGAACTTAGAGAAGGCTTCTAGCTCACGGTAAGCAGCTTGATCTAACTTTAAGGTACCGGCCACTTTCTTCATTGGCTTGATTTGAGCTGAACCACCTACACGAGATACTGAGATACCTACATTGATCGCCGGACGAATACCTGCGTTGAATAAGTTGGATTCTAAGAAGATCTGACCGTCAGTAATGGAAATTACGTTGGTCGGAATATAAGCAGATACGTCAGCTGCTTGCGTCTCAATGATCGGTAGAGCCGTCAATGAACCACCACCTTTCACGATGCCCGCTTCCTTCAAAGAGTCAGGAATATCGTTCATCTGCTGCGCGATCTCATCGTTATTGATGATCTTGGCTGCACGCTCCAATAGGCGAGAGTGCAAATAGAAGACATCACCAGGATAAGCCTCACGACCTGGAGGACGACGTAGTAATAACGATACCTCACGATATGCTACAGCTTGCTTCGACAAGTCATCGTAGACGATCAATGCCGGGCGACCAGTATCTCGGAAATATTCACCAATGGCAGCACCGGAGAATGGTGCGTAGAACTGCAAAGGTGCAGGATCGGCAGCAGAAGAAGAAACAACGACGGTGTAGTCCATCGCTCCGCGCTCTTCCAATACGCGTACCACTTGTGCCACAGTAGATGCTTTTTGACCAGTCGCTACATAGATGCAGAAAACCGGCTCGCCTCTTTCGTAGAATTCTTTTTGGTTCAAAATGGTGTCAATCGCAATCGCTGTTTTACCTGTCTGACGGTCACCAATGATGAGCTCCCGCTGTCCACGACCGATTGGAATCATTGCATCAATCGCTTTGATACCAGTCTGTAGTGGTTCGTTCACCGGCTGACGATAGATCACACCTGGTGCTTTACGCTCTAGTGGCATCTCGTACTTCGTACCGCTAATTTCGCCTTTACCATCGATAGGTTCTCCTAAAGGATTGACTACGCGACCAACGAAACCTTCACCTACCGGAATGGAAGCAATTTTACCTGTCAGACGCACTGTAGAGCCTTCGCGAATATTATCGCTTGTTCCCATCAATACAACACCCACATTGTCTTCCTCTAAGTTCAAAACGATCGCTTGTGTACCTGTTTCAAACTCTACTAGCTCACCCGCACGTGCTTTTGTCAAGCCGTACACACGAGCAATACCATCGCCCACTTGAAGAACGGTGCCTACTTCTTCCAATTCAGTAGCGGTACTAAAGCCGGAAAGTTGTTGCTTGAGTATCGCTGATATTTCGTCTGGTTTTACCGCAACTGCCATATTTATTGTTTTAGATTTGAGACCGCCCCGATTCTCGGGACAAGCTTTCGCTTTTAGATATGAGATATGAGACTACTTCATCAACATATCAAAATCCATACGAACAGCTTTAGATTTATTTTGAACATAGCTCCTATTCAAAGCTATAAGGTGCTGAACAGCTAATAGCTCACTGCTCACAGCTATTTATTTTCAATCTGAGAGATATATAAATTCTCAGTAAATTCTTTTTTCAGTTCTGTGAGTTTTCTGGAGATACTAGCATCATACAATTGACCACCAAATTCTAAGACTACGCCACCGACCAAATTTGGATTCACTTCTGTTACCACTTCTACATCTGAGTAGATCGCTTTCTGAGCAATCAACTTTTGCTTGATACTTTCTATTGCCGACTCACTCAATGGTTTTGCACTTGTGATTTTCAGGTCACTGATGTGCTTGATCGACTTGTATTGTGTGTCAAATGCACGCATAATCGGTAGCAAAGCATCCTCACGTCCCTTCTTCAATACGATGTCCAAGAACTTGTCCATCAATTCGGTGATTTTGTTGCCGAATATCGCTTTGAAGATACTTCTCTTCTTGTCGACATTGATGATAGGACTGGTCAGCAGTGTCTTGAACTCTCTATTCTTCGCGACTTCTTGAAACAAAAGCACATCCTCGTACACTCGATCGAGTTCGTTTCGATCTTGTGCCAAATCAATCAATGACTTTGCGTACCGAGTGGCTATTTTAGATAATGACATATATTAGCTATTAGCAGTTAGCTTCTAGTTATGAGCTGATCGCATTTCAGTTGCATTAGTTCATAGCTTTCAGCTTATCATTAGTTTAAGTTGATGTCGTCTACCAATTGGTTGACGAATTGCTCTTGCTCTTTTTTATTGTCTAGTTCGCGCTCTAGAATACGCTCAGCGATGACGATTGCCATATTTCCAGCTTGATTTTTTAAGTCAGTGATGGCTGCCATCTTCTGGTTTTGGATTTCTTCTTTGACAGAGGCGATTTGACGCTTGTACTCTACATCTGCGCGCTCTTTTGCCTCTTTCAAGATCGCTTCTTTAGCTTCTTTTGCCTCTTTCAAAATCTGAGCACGTTCTACTTGTGCTTGATTTTCTAGCTCTTTGTTGCGCGACTGCAAATTTTGCATTTCTTCACGCGCTTTCTTTGCTTCATCTAGAGCATCTTGAATGTCGTTTTCACGCTTTTTCAAGGCATTTTGGATCGGCTTGAATGCAACACGACCAATCAAAAACCAAAAAATCAAAAACGTCAGTACGGTCCAAAGCAACTGACCTGGATCTGGCAAAAATGGAGAAAAACGTTCTAGCAATAATATATCCATCGCTTATCTATTTTGTAATGGCTGACACTTCAGCTTTACTAATTGAATTCGTTGTTGAAGGTTTTTGGTGGTTATGGACTGACTGGTAAAAGCAAAAGGGGCGTTTGAAACAACCCCTTTACTAGTCGTTTAAATCATGCCATGCAGCCAACCGCTACTACAGCACGATTTGTTTGTTTTGGTCGATCAACTGACCTGTTTTGTCTCTTAACCGTTCGTCAAGAAACTCAAGATCAATGCAATCAAAGCCGCACCTTCAATGAAGGCTGCCATCAAGATCAAGTTAGATCGGATGTCACCAGCAGCTTCTGGCTGACGTGCAATCGCGTCCATCGCTTTACCACCTACTGTGCCAATACCGATGCCTGCGCCAATTACTGCCAGGCCCATACCAATTGCTGTTAGAGTACCAGTCATGTTGAATTAGATTTTAGATCTCTAGACGATTAATTGTCTAAAAACCTAGTCAAGTATAAATATTAATCTTTGTGAGCTTTTAGCAATTAGCCATTAGCTTCTAGCTGTTCAGCTCTTTATTTTCTTGGATTCTAATGTAGAATCTTGATTCTCACTTCTCGCAAATGACTGAAGTCATTCGATTTGTATGATTCGTATTCTCCTTCGAGATTTCGTTCGCTCTCACGTATCACCTCTCCCAACTCTCCTAGTGATGCGCCTCTTCTACTGCTGCTCCCAAATAAGAAGCTGCCAAAATGGTGAATACGAACGCTTGTACAAACGCCACGACCAACTCAATCGCCATCATAAACATGGTCAGTGGAATCGCAATCACAGTTCCCATTCCTGCACCCAGCATGTTTTCTCCGGCTTTACCGAAGATGAAAATCAACGCGATAAACATGAAGACCACGATGTGACCGGCTGTAATGTTCGCTGCCAAACGCAACATAAGCGTCAATGGCTTGATGAACAAACTTAAAAACTCAATGAATGCTAATAGAATACGTGCCGGAATCGGAACGCCAGGCATCCAAAAGATATGCTGCCAATAATGTTTGTTACCGTTGATATTGACGAGGACGAAAGTGATAAGTGCTAAAGCACCCGTCACCGCTAGTGAACCAGTCACATTCGCGCTACCCGGGAAAAATGGAATCTGCCCGACTAGATTCAAGCCTAGAATGAAAAAGAAAATAGACATCAAGAATGGCAAAAATCGCTCGTAATTATGCCCCAAGAATGGAATCGCTACTTCATCGCGGATGAACAAAAACATCGGCTCAATAATGGCTTGAATCCCTTTCGGAGCTTGTCCTTCTCTACTTTGGTACGCACTTGCGACCGCTCTAAACACTACAAACATCAAGATCAACACCAATAACATGGTGAAGACATTTTTGGTGATAGAGAAATCATAGAAAGACGTCAAACCACCACCGAATAGACCACCGTCTAAAGTTGACTTGTATTCTAGCTCATAGCACTGTCCTTTATACATCGCTGAATAGCTGTCCTCCGCACCATGTGTAATGCAATCAATATCAACTTCTCCCATAGGAAAACTGCTGTCTGCCACTCGCATCACTTCACCATGATTCAGTACGTAGCGATCAATTGCCTTTTTACCGTTGCCATGATTGTGACCATAATCAAAAGCACTCGCCAACATAAAATTCCAGCCTGCATCAGGTGCGTATAACATCATTGGAAGCGGTAGATAAACTTCACCGAAGACATGATAAGCATTCGCGTCTGCGATATGGTGGAAAGCATCACTAGCAGCATCATATTCTTCTGCTTTATCCTCTGATTTCTCATAACAAGCACAGCCATGTTCACCATGATCACCGTGACTATGATCTGCTTCAGCATGAGCATGATCGTCATGGTCATGGTCATGTCCATCACCATGATCGTGGCTTTGTGCCATCATAAAGAATGGCAATGCACACACCCAAAAAAGAAGAAAAGTACGCTTAATATTTGCTGCGATCATATCGAAAACTTATCTAGCTCTGTCAAATTCGCCGCAAATGTACGATTTCCTTATTGATTGAAGAAATGCTAGTTCCCTTTTTTTAGTGTGTTGCGCGTATTGGCTAACTCACTGATTGTGAAGTCAAAAAGAGAAAAAAGGTAGAACACAAACTTATCTTCAGTTTTGTGTTTGCATAGGTAGTCTGCACCAAATATTGAAGGGAAAAACAAGAGGCTGCCCGAAGAATCTTTTTTGTGTCGGGTTTGTCATTTATTTTGCTTAACTTGTAGCCTCAATTAAAAAGAGTAAAATCATTGCGTTTTACTTTTTTCAGTCTCTCCATCCAACACTTGTCTTCAAAAATTATCGTATTCTGCTTAAAGTAGTGACTGCCAATTTGTTGGTCAGCTGTAGCAATCCGTGAGTTTATGCTCTTGAATCTGTTACTTTCGTGTCTGTAGGTCGCCCAATGTATCAGTCATTCTTGCTTTGACTCAATCTGTTTGCTCATCAATAGAAACCCGATCAAACTATCTTTCCTAGCAGTCTACATTCCACACTTTCTATATTCGGATTTTACACATTATCGTCTAGGCTATTCTTAATTTTTAAATTATTATTATGTTTCAAAAAACATTTTTAATGTGTATCCTCATGCACTTATGTTTCTACTTAAGTAGTTGAGCGCATATAATTTCCGATTTCATGACGGCATTTTTTCCGCTCATATTTCGTTGAAAAGCCTCGCCGATAGGCATCGTCTATGTTTTTCGCCTCATCTGAACGAAAAACCTGCTCGGTCAGAAAGGGAATT
>JBCDHX010000088.1:0-24742 GCA_038749535.1 Bacteroidota bacterium | reverse complement strand
CAGTTTTTCACCATATTCAGTACTCAACGGGTGACAACAATTCCAGACATAAATCTTACTTTCGCACCTCAAAACCGATTCGTGTCAACAACACTTCCTATGAACATCCAAACACTTACTACCTGCCTAATCGTCTGCCTACTAGCGACAACCACTCACGCCCAATCCCTCTACCAAGACGCCCTCAGCCTTTCCGAAATCATCAAGAACGAAGCCAAAGGCAGCCAAAATCAGACGAGCGAGCCGCCAAAACTGGTCGCCATAAAGGAGCGAACTGGCGTCAACTATGTCTTCACAAAAGTCAATCCTATCGACTATAGCGGTGGAGCGTTTGAGTTGAAATCGGACTATATGTATTGGATCACGGGTGCGAGTGAAGATGCGCAAATCGAACTAACCGATACAGAACAACGCGCTCAATTGTATCAGTTTCAGACACCCGATTTGCAGTTTCGAGTGATTCGTACGCTTGGAGGTGGCGCTATCGGGAATATGCGCAGTATCAGTCAACCACAAACTGAACTATCTTACGACAAAACTGATACCCGAACCGACGCAACGATCACCTTCTCGGATGACCTAGCAGCTCACGCGCAGATTTATCCACTTGGCAAAGTGTTGAGCAGTTTTAAAAGCAATTGGAAAAGCGGCACGATCGCCCAAAATCGACTACAACTCTCGGAGGTCGGACGCTATTTTCTATCTGACCTCAACACCACCGATACCATTCAGCTCGCTATTCATCAAAAGCAACCGACTCGCCTCTATTTTCAAGACGAAAATACTTTAGTCGTCGAGCATAATGGACAACAGCAAACACTTCCCTATTCAGGCATTTTAGAAATCGTCAATCAATACGACGAAGTCCGAATTTCGGGGACTTTTGACCCTGCCGATGAAGTCATTTTGGACATCGATTTTTCGAACATTTCCGCGACTCGATTGGATGGTCGGCAGCTCTTTCTTTATCCTGAAAATTGGCATCAAATCAATGCGCCTATTTATGCTTTAGTCGATGGAGAAGAATATCAAATGGCATTCCGAGCGGGCGAGAAAAGATTGGATTCTTTGACTTATGTTTTGAAAGGAGCTACTTGGAATAGTTACATAGCTCATGTCGTGCAAGGTAAAGATACGCTCTTCGCTGATATCGATGCTTTTGTCGATTCTCTTCAGATTCAGTATGTGGTAAAGAGAGGGGAACTCACCTTCAATTACACTGCTACCAATGAAGAAACCGACTACGAGTCTGAACGTTTTTATCCAAAGCCACTTGGAAACATAAGCTATGTATTACAACAAAAAGCAGCCAAAAAATACGACGAAAACAACAATCCTATTCTCTTCCGTGATCGATATGACGCCTACGAAGCGATCTTGGCACAAACTTCCATTCAAGTGCATGGCTTTCTCGAAATTCCATCAGAGGAAGTAGCCGCCGTCCGCAATTTAGATTTATTTGACCTCATCGAACATTCAGGCTTCGTTCCTATCACCGAAGACCGTTTTTCCACTTCTAAACCAGATGTATTTGTACCAGGCGCAGCCGAGCTATTTTCTACGGACTACTTTGAAACGCCCATCGTCAGCATCGCAAAAGGAAAAGCATTTGCTTTCTATGCCCATACGCTCGCAAAGGATAAAGACGGGAACGAAATCGACCACAGCAATACGGTCGTCGTTTTCGTCATGACGGATATAGGTGGTGAATTAAAGACGATGGCAGCGAAGCCTGATATGAGGTTGGAAGAGGGCAACCATTTTAAGACTTATCTCGGCATGAATACCTTCAACGATTTCTTGCTTTTCAACTACATGAAGCCTTTTGCAGATTTTCAAAAAGTCGTCAAAACAAGAGATATTCAAAATGTACCGACTATTTTAGGAACACATAACAATTTCTTACACAACCAGTTACAGTCGCGCAACTTACTGAGCAATATCGTTTTTGATTATAAGAAAAATCCAATTCTCCGCACACGCCTCAATGACTATTTACTGCGTAATCCATTCGGAGAAAGCGAAGAAAATCAACTGATTCGGCAGCAAATTGAGGAGCGATTTGAATTGTATTATCCTTGGCAAGAAGTACTGTACGAAGATGGTCAATTGGCATTGGAACAAAAGGTGTCTTATCAAGATTTAGTGAACACCTATCGCCGACCAATTCCGACTGCTTCCGACAATTTGCAGCAAGCCTCACAAGAACTAGCGAGCGGACAAAAACGACTCAGCGGCGGACTCAATGCTGCCACTATCGCCGCAGGGCTTTCCGATTTTGTGGTAGAACGCGCTCAAGAAGAGCTGAATATCAATTTTTTGGATCGAATGCGGAACAATATTTTGAGTGATTCTTCGGAGTTCAAAGTGTTGTTTCCAAGTACACATTCGATGTTTGAGGATTTTCAAATTGTGCATTATCGGACGCTTCTGGAGTTTGCGAAAACCTCTTTTGTGAGCGATTTGCAGGATTTGGGATTGAATTTTCCAAATCTTTTCGAGCTTGAAAAGTACCAAAAGCTGAAAGACGATCCGAGCGTCTACAACATCTTTTTGATCTACGATTTGGCGAATAAAATCTATGAAGAAACGCCCGTCGATTCGGTCTTGCTTCATTTGTATGATCGTTTGGATACGCGCCAGCAGAATTTGGATGCTAATTTGAATCGAAGTCTGAGTCAACTACTCATCAGTAATGAAAAGCAGCGTCAAGCACTCATTGCAGAAAGCCAAGACGTGTTTGAATCCATCAATCGGTTCGATTATGAATTGCTGCTCAAGATAGACAGCCTTTTTTGGAACAGCACTTACGAAAATAGAGACAATATCGCCACGCTTTCACGCCGTTTGGACAGTAGCATTCGGACGCAATATGGCGAAAGTATAGGCGCAGAATATGATTACAATTACTTCTTGAAACCAGAGTCGGGACGCGGCAGTTTTGACCGATTTCGAGTGCAGATGGAAGGATTGAATGAGGAAGATGAGCAGTTGTTGTTTTCTTCGAATGAAGACGATCCCAATGTGCGCCTGAAAAAGTATGAATATCTGGTGCCGCGCTTTTTGAATGGCGATCCATTTTACGATTACATCAGAGCGACTTTGCCATATGCGGAGTTTGATGACTATTTTGCCAATCCACCAGAAGAGACGGCTTTGATCGAATCGGGTTTGGAGTTGATGAAGCAATTTTTGGAAGGCAATCAGTTGCAACTTCGCCAAAGATGGGTAGATGTGTTGAGTCAAGGCATAGAAGAAATGGCAGCGCGAGAGCGAGAAATTGCGATCGAGAAAGAAGCCAATCGCAAAAAATACCCGAAACCTGTCCGCAATATTTTCTTGTTCGATCAATATCGGCAGTCCGTGATGTCTATCATCAATAATCGAATCCGTCAGTTGGATGCGACTAACGCCGACCAAGCGCACGATATTCAAGCACTACAATATCTACAAGCGCAACTGAGTACCGAATCGACCACCAATCAGCTTTTCGATTGGGCGAAATTACAAGACGTCGCTTTGCGATTTGATAACGCCTATGCCGAAGCCCTCGAAACTTCTGAACTCAACGATGCGCCTTTCCCTTATGATTTCAATCAGCATTTCTTTTCAACGGAAGTGACGAAAATGGGCGATTTGCAAAGCAGTGAAGAAATGCTATTGTCGATTTTGGATAAAGTGATTACACAATTGCAATCGCTCGATCAGAAATATCCTGACATGGAAGATGAGGTCGTGCTAGATGTCATTATTGACAAAGTTTATGCCGAGCAACTCGCTGAAAATCAATCAACTGTAGAGATTACTTATTGGCAAAATATCTACTCGCCTCGTTCTGGTATTTTCAATTTGTATGCTTTGACGGATGAGCCTTTATTGTACGAAGACAAGGCGTATTTGGAAGAACTAATCGAGGCGTTCCGCATAGATGACAAAGGAAGAGAAGATCGCTATTTTCGAGATTTGGCGGTCAGGATTCCAGAGTTGCAAGCAGAGTTGACGACGATTCGAACACAGTTTGATACCTTGAATCAGCGACTAGAGTTAATGGAAGCGGAACTAACGCCCAAAACTTACCAAACCCTACAACACGCCCGCGACTTTTCGACTTTGACGGAGACGGCTATTCATTTATTCAATGCCTTTCGTAGCGGTTCTTTTGAGGTGGATTCAATTGTGCGACTAGATACTTTGGTGCAGACAGTTCGTTTGATGCAATTGGGGCAAGAAATCACCTATGATTCTGTGTCGATTGTACCTAGAAATATTTCGTCAGGTAAAGGCGTGCGCAAATGGATCACTAAGCAGCAGTTTGAGCAATTGATGGATGATCCGATTCGGCGAGATGCGTTTTTGGGCTTGCTTTATCAACGCCTAAAAACTGTCAATCCCAACATCAATTTTTCGCCCGAAGGCATTGCGCTCACCTCCACCAAACTCATCAACACCATCTACGAACTAGACGAACTGCGTGCCAATGTCAAATACCAAAAACTACAGGGTAAGCAACTCAATTTTCAAGACTATTACCCATTCATCCGCACCACCGTCGATATGCTCAATATTTTATTGACGACGCCCATTGGTGCAACTGCATTGGACCAGCAGTTTACGTCCTTGCAGGATGTACCACAGATTTCTGATCAGTCGCTGTCTTTGTTTGAAAATGTATTCGCTGAAAACTACGGAGAAGCCATCCGCAACGTCACGAATTTATTGACCATCATTTGGGATGTCGATGTCGAAAATGCGCAAGCAGAAATGAAAGCGATACAAGCTGCGCCACTGCTCGCTCAACAAAATGCAAGCGTACCGACGAACTTAAAAGCACTCGAAAAGCAGAGCAAAAAACGCATCAAAAAGAACGATCAGCTCAAAAAAGCGATGGTCGTCTATGGCACGTTCATGGCAAATATCGTCGCCGCACAAACTGCCGACCAAGTGCGCGGCGCGATCAAAGCGGTCGCTGTACCGCCAGGTAGTTCCTCTGTCAAACGCACCGCCAAATTCAATGTCGCGCTGAATAGTTACTTCGGTGGTGGCGCCTATCAAGAAACCTTGACTGCTCCACAAGTCACTCAAAATCAGCAAAGTAGTAGTGTCGGTTTGGCAGTGCCTGTTGGTGTGACGGCGAGTTTGGGTGGACTGGGCAAGAATGGCAATTGGTCGTATAGTTTGTTTGTGCCTGTTCTAGACATCGGTGCAGTGACGGCTTATCGCATCGACCAGCAGAATGTAGGCGGTAGTGGCAATTTGCCAGAATTGACATTTGGGAATTTGATTGCGCCAGGCGGCTATTTGATTGTCAATCTACCAAAGTCGCCTTTCTCTATCTCCGCAGGTGCGCAATTTGGACCGCAAGCGCGACAGATCACCGTAAATGGTTTGGATTTGAATTCTAGTGCATGGCGGTATGGCGCGACGTTTACGATAGATGTGCCTGTTTTTAATTTTTTTAATCGGTGATCTGTCACCCGTTTAATTATCAAGTTCGGTGCTTGGAGATTCCGTTACTGATAAAATCAAGATTGGCATTCAGCGGGTGACTTATCTAAAACGAAGTCTTTGAAGTCAACCTTCATAAACTATATACCTCACCTCCTGCTGCGCAGCCTTTCTGATCTCTTGCTCGTTCTTGATCTCTTCTTCCACCTCCTTCTGCATCAGTTTCCACCAATAGATAGCGGGAATCAAGTCGCCACTATGCCGCTCTAGTCGATAGGCGATTACATTATTGATGCGTTCTTTGCCTTTAATGATTCTATTGAGACGAGAAGGGTGAATATTGATGTCGGCGGCTAATTCCTTCTGTTTGCGATTGACGATCGTTAGGTACTGTTGAAGTTGTTTGCCGAAGGTTTGGTCGGCACTGAAAGAACTGTTTTCTAGATAATTAAGCAATCGATATTTGAAGCCAAGTAGTTTTGAAAGTAGTATTTCCTGTGCTGTTCGATTTTCGCGTCGTTGCATTCGCCAAGCGACAAATTGCGCTCTTGTTGCTTCATCTCCATTAGCGGGAATTAGCATACTATCTACGATTTCTTCATCAGTGTACTTTTTGCGAAGTTCTTTATATAGTTCTTCATAGTCATTCTTCATCACTCAGGTATTTTTTGATTAATGCTTCGGAGTTCTCCAATTGGGTGTACAAGAAGTTGCCCATCTCTTGAAATCCATATTTCTCCTTGTATAAGGAAATTAATGCTGTCTTAGGCTCTAGGGATACGAATCCATCGTAATCCTTATCAAATGCTAGCTGACAAGTATAGGCAATCAAAGCACCTGCAATGAAGTCGTAAGTTTTATTTTTTCCTTTATTAGCATCACTATTTTCAACGAGATGAATATGTATTCTATATTCTCTGGGAATATCCTCGGTAGAAATCAGGCCGAGAATATCGTCCTCCACTGTCAATTGAATCTTGTAAACAACCCGTTCTTTCTCTTGTATCCACTTGAATTTGAACTGATCCGATTGTTTAATGATTTCCCAGTCTTCATCTTCTATCAACGAGATATGAGCTTCATGCAAATCGCCTGATTCTCGATGTAGTATTTTCATCTTCAAAAATACAAAAATTGATAATTTTTGTCAATTAAATACTGAGATATCTTTAGCTCCTTTTGATATGAGCCGACTACAACGATTGACGTACCAATTTTCAATTTTTTTAATCGGTAACTGTCACCCGCTGAGTCTATCTAACAGCCATTATCATTCATTTATTGAGTAGATGATAGCGCTACTGGATTCAGCAGGCAACAAAAGCTATTGATTTAGAGACAATACTTCCTCTAACTCAATTTTCGCTTTGACAGCTTCAATTTTTCTGTGTATTTGGCTAGTTTCAGCTTCCTGGGAGCGATAAAAAATCCAAATTCTTTTTTCGTTCAACCTGATCGTGAGTCGGTCACTCTGAGTTTTTGACTTGTACTTGATTTTGTTGTCTTCTTCAGTAGGGAAGTCCTCGAATGCCGTTTGTAAAATATCATGAACTGCTTCGTAATCATCTTCCTCTAATGTAGCAATATAAAGCTCTCGATGATTAAAATATTCGGACTGTCCAAACAAAGAAAAGGAAAGACAAAGCAAGATGGGGAATAAGAAAAACTGTAGTTGTTTCATGACAGATGAGCTATTTCAAGTGTAAGAATAGAATAACCAATGTGGTTAAATTTATCGTTTGCCTTGACGAAAGAAGCAAAGGAATAGTTACAGGTGAGAAAAATTAATCTGATTGTGAAAGTATGATTCACTTGACAATAAATCAGAATATGACGATCTTATGTTTTATTCACCAAAACCTATCATCCGATGAAGTATCGCCACTGTTTCCATTTGTTCTTGCTGCTATGTCCTTTTTTAATGATAGCGCAGAGCACGACTATTAACTATCAGTCATCATCTGCTGACTTCGCCAATCCTGAACGCGGATTTTATCGCTATTCCGAAACACGAGCGTCCAACTATACGCCGCTGAGTGCTACCGAATTAGCGTCATGGCGAATGTTGCATCCACCTGTATTTGGAGTCAACAATTTTCAGATTTACAGCACCTTAACATTCCGTTACTTCTTTCTAGACGACTTCAAAAGTTCGCCCATTACACAGAATTTTTTGATTCAAATGGAAGACGACTTTGCAGCAGCACGACAGGCAGGTACGAAAATTATTGTACGGATGGCGTACACAAACGATGTGGATGACAGTTGTGGTAGCTCGTTTTGTCCACCTTATGGCGATGCACCTAAATCAGTCGTACTCAACCATATTGAGCAGCTAAAGCCTATCTTTTTTGCCAATAAGGATGTCATTGCTGTGGTGCAGATGGGCTTTATTGGTATTTTTGGTGAAAACTACTACACCGATTTCTTTGGTGATGCGTCAATGTCACCGTTTAAACTCTTCAACAACAACTGGAACGACCGAAACGAAGTACTCGGTGACCTACTAGATGCAGTACCAACTGACCGAATGATACAAGTGCGTTACCCACAACTGAAGCAACGATACTTGGGTGGTGTCAATGCACCCACTACTTTTCCTGCACTTACAATAGGGGAAGCATATGGTGAAAGTGACAAAGCGAGATTAGGGTTTCATAATGATTGCCTATTAGCTAGTCCAACTGATTTCGGAACGTATACTGACTATGGCAATAGTACTTCGCCTAGCATGAATGATACAACTAGATTGAAGCCTTACAAAGCTGCTGATTCTAAGTATGTAGCTGTCGGTGGTGAAACGTGTAGTGCTTATGAGCCTTTTGATAATTGCGAACCTAGCGGACGTGCTGACTCAGAATTGCGTCGTTTGAATTATTCCTACCTCAACTCTCAATTCAACTATTTTGATGTCAATGAGGACTGGATAGACGACTGCATGGAAGACATCAAGCGAGAACTGGGCTATCGCTTTGCGCTGATAGAAGCGGAATTTAGTAATGCAGCACGCCCGGGACAGCAGATAGAAGTGGAAGTAGAAATTGACAACGAAGGCTATGCTACTCCTTACAATCCACGTGGTGTAGAATTGGTGCTGCGTCATACCACTACTCAGGCAGAGTATTTTGTGTCGATAGAAAGCGATCCACGACTCTGGCGAAATGAGGTAATTATCAGCCAAAATGTTTGTATTCCATCTGATATGCCACTCGGGAGTTATGAGCTCTTTTTGCATTTGCCAGATTTGGAAGCCACACTGTATGGTCGATCTGAATACGCTATTCGGCTAGCGAGTCGTCTACCCAATGGTAATGATGTCTGGGAAAATACAACCGGATACAATCGTTTGGGACATACACTGATCGTCAATAATAGCGCAAACCGACCAAGCTGTGGTAACGCTATCGCAGCTAGTAGCTGTACAGATCGCTTGATCGTTTCGCGTATCGAGCAAAGCAATTATAAAGCAGCCAATCTAATCGAATCGACAGCTACTTTCGATGGCAATGTAACTTTTGAAGCGGGACAAATCATTGTGTTGGAAGCTCCTTTCCACGCCCAAAGTGGCAGCAACTTTACCGCACGAATCGACAACAATTGCGCTGACCTGACCACTACCCTATCAGACAACAAAGCCAACATCAACACACGATCTCTAAACAACCAAAACCTAGCTGCATCTATTTTAATCACCCCCAATCCGAGCAACACTGAAAGCCAGCTACAATACGAACTCACTGAACCACAAGCAGTTACAATTGATTTAATTGACACCAAAGGACAAGTTTTGCAACAATGGAATATAGTCGATCAGTTCGTAGGTCGACATCAATTACAGCTCCCTTCTTTGCCTGTTAGTTTGTACTATATTCGTTTACGAACGGCAACGACACAGCAGATTGTGAAGTGGATGGTCACAGACTAATGTCAGATGACTAGCATTTTGCAAAAGGAATAGACAACTAATCTCTCATCATTTCTCATTCAAAAATGAGCAAAGTCCTGCGATTTGGAGTTGTAGTGTCATGATCGATATACTCAAATCTGAACTTGCTGCCTGTACTTTCTGCGAACCGCATCTACCGCTAGGTGCCAAACCGATCTTTAACTTCAGTCGATCCTCCAAAATCATATTGGTGAGTCAAGCACCAGGTTTACTAGCGCATAAAAGTGGTGTGGCGTATCAGGACCCGAGTGGTGTGCGGTTGCGCGCTTGGCTAGGTGTCGATGAAGAGACATTTTACAATGACCAGCATTTCGCGATTATGCCAATGGGTTTTTGTTATCCTGGAAAAGGAAAGAGTGGTGATCTACCACCTCGGAAGGAATGTGCACCGCTTTGGCATGACCGTATTTGGTCACAATTTTCCAATGTGCAACTCATTTTGCTCATCGGACAATATGCCCAAAAAGCGTATTTAAAAGAAAGGGCAAAACGCACCTTGACACTTACCGTAAAAGCCTATGCAGAATACCTACCTCAGTATTTTCCTGTCGTTCATCCTTCGCCGCGCAATCGCTTCTGGCATGCTAAGAATGGATGGTTTGAGGAAGAAGTCATACCAGAATTGCAGCGAATCGTACGAGAGATCATCAAGGATTAAAAATCAATCTTCTATTTCCAATACATCCAGTATCTCATCCACCTCCTCAAAAGACTTATATCCTACTTTCTCCTCTTCACTCCCTCTCAGATTGATAGCTTTCGCACCCAATGCTAGGACATCAGCTATTGATTCCTGCGAAAACGGTAATCCCAGAACAATAGGATAATCCGCACACCACTGCTGCAATTGAGCGCGCTGTGCCACTGTCAGTTTTTGCCAGGAGATATTGGATTTGTAAGTATCTAACACAATCAAAGAAGTCGTCTTGGACAATTCCATCAGTCGATGATCAACCTCACTCCAGTCGCTGTCTTCTCCTATCAATACCAATTGAATGATGTTGAAGTCAGATAAGCTCGTATGGTGACTTTCATCGTAAAATGGAGCTAGCTGTATCGTATCCACATGGAGAAACTGTGCATATTCTATGATCTCTGCGACACTCTCGGACTCAAAAGCAGGGACGATGGTGACACCATCTACCCATTCTTGGATAGCAGCGATTTGTTGGATATTGATTTGGCTGAGTGGAAAAGATAGCCAAGTGGCTTCCCGAGCGGCAAAGTAGCGCGCATCGGTGAGGTTGTTGATTTCACTTGCCAAAATAGGTATGCGGAGCATAAAAAAGTTCGTTGTGAATGGTGGGTGGCAAATGTAGTAAAATCAATCTGGACAAAGTAGTGTATCAAATCACTACTGAAAGTTAACTTGACGGCAAGATAGCATGCACACCTTCCTCGCCAGTACGGATACGGACAGCGTGCTGTACATCATAGACCGTTATTTTTCCATCACCGACTTCTCCTGTACGTCCAGTTTCCAAGATGGTATGTATGACTTCATCTGCTTTGTCCTCGCCTACTAGGATTTCTAGTTTCAGGCGTGCAACATGACTAGCATTGAACTCACTTCCTCTGTAACGCATCACTTCTCCCACTTCCAGCCCAAAACCTTCGACTTTGGACATCGTAAAAAAGTTGACACCGACAGAAGCTAAGCCATCTCGAACCTCATCAAAGCGAGAGAGTCGAATAATTGCTTCGATTTTCTTCATATTGTATCGTTATTAATTAAAAAATGAATGTATGGATTATAGAAACCAAATATAGACAAAGTCCAACAACAAGTCATCCTATTGACTCATTTTGTGCGTCCATTATCCAATTTGTGAGCTGCACAAAGTCTGCTACACTTAGTCGTTCGGGTCGCTGTTCAAAAAAGGGTTCTTTCAATCGGTCGTTGCCTGAAATGAAACTTTTCATGGTGTTGCGCAGCATTTTCCGGCGCTGACTGAAGGCTTGTTTAACCACCCGACGAAAAAGTTTTTCATCACATCCTAAATTCTGATCTTGCTTTCGCGTCAGCCGAATAACCGCAGAAGTCACTTTTGGTGGCGGATTGAAACAACCTCTTTTGACACTGAACAAATAATCACCTTCATAAAATGCTTGCACCAAAACACTGATAACTCCATAGATTTTATTGCCCGGTGGAGCAACGACACGCTCTGCCATCTCACGCTGAAACATCCCGACGAGTTCAGGTACTTGCGTTCGATATTCGAGCATTTTGAAGAGAATCTGAGACGAAATGTTGTAAGGAAAATTACCGATAATGGCGAAAGGTGAAGTACCAAATAATTCGTCCGGTCGGAAGCGTAAAAAATTAGCGGAATGTAATCTATCACTCAGGTCAGGATAGTGCGCATTCAAATAGTCGATCATGTCGCGGTCAGCTTCTACAGCATGCAACTCGTAAGGCTGTTCCAATAGATATTTCGTCAACATCCCTTGCCCTGGTCCTACTTCTAGTACGTATTGATACTGATCGGTCTGCTGCAAGCTATCTGCTATCCGCTCAGCAATGGCTTCGCTAGTCAAAAAATGCTGCCCATATGATTTTTTTGCTTTCATGTATTAGTCTGAGTTCAATAATAAGTTGCCTTTTGTAGTGTTGAGTTTATTTTACAATCATTCTTTACAAGTACGAATGATCCGCAAAATAATCCTCAACAAGTCAACTTAGTTATTTCACATTGTTAGTCTGAGTTCAATAATAAATTGCCTTTTGTAGTGTTGAGTTCAGTGCTAAGTTTTTTCTATTGGAGGTCGAGGTAATTTATTTATTTCACATGACTTGATTCCTGTAAAGTTCACTTACTTTTGTTGGCTGCTAAATGCACTACTTTCCTTCGGCAAAAGATACGTCCTTCAAAGAAGATTGAAAAGCTTTTGGGAAGCAGCAGTAGCATTCCTCGTCCAAAACCAGTATTTGATGTAAGTTGTTCTAAGAACAACCCATACAGCACAAACTACAATATATGAGTAAAATAAAAATAGGTGTAACCGTAGGCGACATCAACGGTGTAGGCATAGAAGTAATTTTAAAGACCTTTTCAGATCGTCGGATTCTGGAATTTTGTACGCCACTGATTTACGGCTCTTCCAAAATCATCACTTACCACAAAAACATCGTCAATAGCGATTTTCAATACAGTGATGTCAAAAGCGCAGATCACTGCAAAGATGGCGAAATCAATATATTCAACTTCTCCGATGATACCATCGACATTACTTTGGGCAGACCGACTTTGGAGAGTGGCAAATATGCATTTGATGCGCTGGAAGCAGCTACGACTGACCTGACCGAACAACGAATCGACGCCATCGTCACCGCACCGATCAATAAGGAAGCGATGAGCCTAGCGAAATTCGGATTTCCCGGGCATACAGAATACCTGAGTAACAAATTCAAAAATCGCAGCCACCTGATGCTCATGGTCAATGATGGACTGCGTATTGGAGTGGTCACAGGACATATTCCATTGTCTAAAGTAGCGGAGCGCATCACCAAAAAACGTGTCTTGCAGAAGATCAAAATGATGAATCATAGCCTACGCGTCGACTTCAACATTGATCGCCCTACGATTGCAGTATTAGGACTCAATCCTCACGCTAGCGACAATGGCGTCATCGGCAATGACGAAGACGAAATGATCCGACCTGCCATCATAGAAGCCAAGAAAAACGGTATCCTCGCCATGGGACCTTATGCCGCAGACGGCTTTTTCGGTTCAGGGCAATACCGAAAATTTGATGGCATCCTCGCGATGTATCACGATCAAGGTCTGATACCTTTCAAAACGCTATCTTTCAACTCCGGCGTCAATTATACCGCAGGTCTATCCATCGTCCGCACATCGCCCGACCATGGCACAGCTTACGATATTGTCGGAAAAAATGAAGCGAATCCGGCATCTTTCAGAAAAGCTTTGTTTGCTGCCATAGAGATTGCTGAAAACAGACGCGACAATGTAGAGATGACGGAAAATCAATTGGAAAAACGCTCTAAAAATCTCAAGCAAGTAGAGGAGCGAGCAGAAGATTTGGCGGAGGAGTAATGTGAGTAATTATTCAAGGAACGGGCGGACTTTGTCTTCCTCGTAAAGCGTCAGTAGATTTTGTCCGCCGTTGATTAAATCTCCGATTCGGATGGCTAGCTCATACTTTGCCTCTTCATCATTTCTGTAGATCAAAGAGTAGGCATTGTCCGCTAGCTTATCGAAACTTCTGTCAATCTGTTCGATATTGAATTGAATATTGCTGAGGTAGGTAATGAGCTCGTAATCCAAAAGCTCGGCCCGATGTGTCGTCAAGTAGTTGATGCCGATGTCTTTCAGTTCCGGCTGTGGGAGTCCGCCTGCACCTGCTGTGATTTCTACAATATAAGTGGAATCTTCATTTTCAAGACTCTCAAATAACTGATCGCGTATTTTTTCTTGCTGCTGAATGGTGCTGTCCAGCTCAACTTTGCTTTCTGCTATTTCCTGTGCGATAGTCGTCAAAGCTGCCTGTATGAATCGCTCGTCTTTTTGCTGCTCACTCCACCGATTGACACCCAAAGCAATCAGAATGCCAAGCGTCACAACGATCAGCTCTTTAAGTAGAGAAAGAATACGATTCATCGATCACTGATTTACTTGGCGACGGCGCAGTCCTTCCATCAAGCTCACCATCGAAAACAACATCAAGAAGCCATAGATATAATCCTCCAAAGGCACAGATATAATCCGAAAATTCAGGAACTCCTCAGGATGATAGATGACGATAGGTGCAGCCGTATAACTACCCGTCAAAACGCCATCAACGAAGGTAAAAGGAATCAAAACAACCAAGAAAGCAAAGTAAAAGCGAGCGCGTTCTGCTTTCGGCAAAAATAGATAATGATAAAGCGTAAAGGCAGCCGTCAGTAAGCAGGTAGTAGAGGTGTAAATCTGCTGCCAAAAAACAATACCCATCACCGTAAATACAGCGATCAACGCCCAAGAGATGTATTGCTCTATCGGCAGAAAGTAATTCTTCGGGACATAATGATTCAGGCAGGCATAAATGAAAATAGACGCAAATGGAATCGTCACAAAAAACAGCCATTCCTCTACCGGAAGCCCCAAAAAGCGAATACCTAAAAAGTAAGCCTCTTTGAAGTTCCAAACGTTCATTTCTGTAAAAACCACATCCCAAGCAATGAAAATAGCCGCTACCACACCGATGGCAGGAAACAAGTATTTCCAGCTCGTATAGTAATGCACCCGCTTATCAAAACTCAGTACAAAGACCGGAATGAAAGCAAACAAATGCAGATACATATATAACCAAGACGTCTCAAAAAAAGGCACTTGCGTAATGGTGGGCACTTCTGTAATCAACTCATTGTCAAGACGTTCGTAAGTGAGCCACTGAATGGCAATCAATATTAAGGGCAGGAGAATAACGATGGATTTTGTCCAATTGGGAGCGACAGTAGATTTTGTATTTGCTAAAGTGAGACTCATGTAAAATAGAGATTTTATCCCAATAACTTGTTATGACACTTCGGAAGTTATCGGGATTAGATGTTAGACGATAGATGGCATCTTTAAGAAACTGAAAGCCAATTCAATGTCCTTTAACCAATCTCTACTGTAAAAATATTTGATTACGGTAATCTGTAATTTATCAAGAGCTAACGACTCATTCTAAGTTTACCCGTGTAGAAGTCTATTATCTAATGTCTAACGTCTAATATCTTTTATAAAAGATTGAATTGATTGCGCACCATCGAACTAAACAACAACATCATCTTTCGGCTATCATTGACGCGGATGCGCTCCTGCTTGACTTGACGGACTTGAGAGTTTTTGATTTTAGCAAACAGTTTGGTGTAATAGACATACGCCAAATAGACCCCAAAACGTGCACTTTTCGGCAACTGTACAATCCCAATATACGCATCATCAAAGTCTTTTTTGATGTCTGCTTCTATCGCCAACTTATCTTGTAATGTAAATCGCTGAAAATCAACACCCGGAAAATAAACGCGTCCTCTTTCCTGAAAATCACTCTTCATATCCCGTAGGAAATTGATCTTCTGAAACGCAGATCCCAAACTACAAGCCGGCGCTTTCAGCCGCTGATACAAGGCGTCGTCACCATCACAAAATACCCGCAGACACATCAATCCGACCACCTCTGCCGAACCATAGATATATTTCTTATATAAAGCATCTTCATACCGATCAAAATGCAAATCCATCTCCATGCTATCCAAAAAAGCGTCGATCAATTCTCGCTCAATGTTGTAGCGATGCACCACTTCCTGAAAGGCCTGCAGTACCGGATTGAGACTGATCTTTTGCTCAATTGCCTTATAAGTATCTGCTCGGAACTCTTGCAACAAGGTCGCCTTGTCGAAGTCGTGAAAGGTATCCACGATCTCATCCGCAAAACGTACAAATCCATATACCGCGTAGATCGGTAAACGCAAATGCTTATCAAAGGATTTGATTCCCAAAGAAAAGGAAGTACTGTAGCGATTGGTAATCAACTCGCTACAAGAACGGCAAACATCAGAGTACAAGGACATCATCTTGTTGAGATTTTAGACAGTAGATGTTAGATGTTAGATGTTAGATAGATAGTACACATCCTACTTGGAGTCTAATGTCTACTACCTAACTTCTAAAATCTGAACTACAATTGAAAGTCTTTCGCGATTTCAGCCGCTACTACCTGCCCCGAAATCAAAGAAGGTGGCACTCCAGGACCAGGCGTCGTGAGCTGTCCGGTGAAATATAGATTTTTGACTTTTTTACTTTTGAGCTTTGGTTTTAAAAAAGCAGTTTGTAACAGCGTATTTGCTAGTCCATACGCATTACCTTTGAAAGCATTGTAATCTTTCACAAAATCACGATGCGCAAACGACCGCTTATAAATTACGTGATCGCATACCGACTGTCCTGTCAAGTCCTCCAACCGCTTCATAATCAAGTCGTAATAATGCTCCCGTATCTCCTCCGTATCTTCTAGATCCGGCGCAGTCGGCACCAGCAAAAACATATTTTCCATTCCCTCCGGCGCGACACTTGCGTCGGTCACAGAGGGTACGCAAGCATAGAACAGTGGATTGCTCGGCCACTGTGGTTCATCGTATATCTCTACGGCATGCTGAGTGAAATCTTCATCAAAAAATAGGTTGTGATGATGCAGATTCTTTAGCTTTTTATCAATGCCCAAATAGAAGAGCAAAGAAGAGGGCGCCATCGTCCGTTTCTGCCAATAGCTTTCTGTGTAGCGACGATGTTTGGGTTCTAATACTTGCTGCTCCAGATGATGATAATCTGCTCCGCCGACCACTACATCTGCCAAATAACTACTGTCTTGAGTGATGACTTCTTTGGCATGACCATTCGGAATGACGATTCGTTCTACATTTTGATTCAAAATCAGTTTGACTCCTTTCTCTCTTGCCAATGCTAGCATTCCTTCGACGATCTTGTGCATACCTCCCATCGGATACCAAGTCCCCAATGCCATATCCGCATAATTCATCATGCTGTATAGTGCAGGCGTATTTTCTGGTGTCGCTCCCAAGAAAAGTACCGGAAATTCGAGCAGTTGGATCAGTTTGGGATTCTTAAATTTCTTCCGAATGCCAGTCGCAATGGATTGAAACATTTGCAAGCGAAACAAACTACTTACAATGCGCGCATCTGCAAACTCCCAGATCGAATGGCTCGGCTTATGCACAAACTCATTCATGCCGACTCGATACTTATACTCTGCCTCCTCTAAAAAAGTCTTTAAGTGTTCGCTGCTACCGGTCTCATATCGCTCGAACATCGCGTACAAGTCCTCCATTTTCGCAGGAACTTCCATCACCTCATCTTTCCCAAAAATGACCGCATAAGAGGGGTCAAGTCTTGTCAACTCGTAGTAGTCACTCACTTTTTTGCCAAAGCTTTCAAAATACTGATCGAATACGTCCGGCATCCAGTACCAGCTCGGTCCCATATCAAAAGTAAACCCATCGGCTTCAAACTTTCGCGCGCGACCACCCGGCACACTGTTCTTTTCTAGTATGGTGACCTCATAGCCTTTGTCGGCTAGTGAAGTAGCAGCAGAAATGCCTGCAAATCCCGATCCAATGACGATAACTTTCTTTGACAAGTCGTGTTTTTGTTTGATTTCGTGTGGGTAACAGCCTTCTGTATTATTTGTTTATTCGATGAAAAGTAGATTGGTCTGAAATTAATACATCGACCTATATTTAGTCATATTGATGAGGGGACATATAAACTAGAACGAAGTTAACTCAAGCAGAACTCATACTGAGAATACCAATTAGAAAGCACGATCTTCGTATCTTTGTGGGGCCAGGCAGACAGATGAGTTTACTATTCAACTCGGCGTTCGCTGTCGCTCTTTTCATATCAAATTTTCTATTATTTCATGCCCGTTTTCTGGTTGCCCGAAAATTCTTACTCCTTCCCCAATCCTTCACTTGCGAATGAAGATGGTATTTTAGCAATTGGAGGTGACCTATCTGCTGATCGCATTATCAATGCATACGAATTGGGCATCTTTCCTTGGTTCAATCCTGATGATCCCATTATCTGGTGGTCACCCAATCCACGATTTGTCCTCTTCCCGGATGAATTGAAGATCGCAAAAAGCATGCGCCCCTATTTCAATAACAATCGCTTTCAAATCACTGCCGATCAAGCTTTTGAAGAAGTGATGCGCCAATGCCAAACGGCTAAGCGAAATGGACAAGCAGGTGGCACTTGGATTACAGAAAAAATGATCGAAGGCTATGTCGCTATTCACGAAAAAGGATTGGCGCACTCTGTGGAAGTCTGGCAAGATGGAGAACTGGTCGGCGGACTGTATGGTGTTTGCTTGGGAAAATGTTTCTTTGGCGAATCCATGTTTACCAAAGCTAGCAATGCCTCCAAATTTGGATTCATCTCTCTGGTACAAACATTGCGGGAGCAGGACTTCGAGTTGGTAGACTGTCAGCAACCTACACGTCACCTGAAAACATTGGGCGCACGCTCCATTCCGCGTACGGAATTTCTAGAAAGATTGGCTGCCAATAAGCGACACGAGCGCATCGCCGAAGATTGGTCTACATGGTTTGAGTAGAAAATACGACTTACCTACCGCTACCTGATTCTGAAAGTTTAACGATTTCTTTGACAATAGAGCATGGTCAATTGAGCGTTTTTAGCACGAACTAATCAATTCACCCTTTATGAAGAGAGTACTGCTTTCGCTGAGTATGATTTTATCGCTCAGTCTGCCGATTTACGCACAACATAATCATAACCACGACCACACCGCCGCTGACCATGAACCACATTATGCTACTCAGGCAGGCACACAACCTGCAGCTCACTTTAGCTGTGGCTGGGGAGGGGAGCCAGTCATCAATATGAAAAGCTTCAATTCTAATGCAGAAGCCGAAGCAGTCATGAATGATATTCTAAGTGTCATCGGACTACGCGCCAATTACAGCATACAAGCCGCCAAAGTGCCCAATGCAGCAGCCGTCGTCTATGGCGACAAACGCTATATTTACTACAATCCGCGCTTCATGACCAATGTCACAGAATCCACCAACACCAACTGGGGATCGATCAGCATTGTCGCTCATGAAATCGGGCATCACCTAAACGGTCATACCTTGAAAGCAGGTGGCAGCCAACGACATATGGAGATCGAAGCGGATGAGTTTTCTGGTTTTGTGCTACGAAAAATGGGTGCGACACTAGCAGAAGCACAGATCGCCATGCGTAAACTAGCAGGTGACCGAGGCACAAGTACACATCCCGGAAAGACCGAAAGATTGATGGCAATTGAAAAAGGCTGGCGATCTGCCGATCAGCAAATCACTGGCTACTCTCGACAAATGAAAGTACCTTCCAACTCTGGGTCTAATAACAATAGCAGCAACACCAGAGCAAACAATACTACTGCTTCCAATTCTTCTTCCGGTTCTACCGCGACAACAGCTACGACTGCACCTGCATTTGCTGCCTACAGAGTAACTTTGCGCAGCAATCCAGGTAAAGCATACTATATCACAACTCGCTATAATTTTGTCGCATTGAGAGGAGATAAGGTAAAGATATTAGGAAAATTAGTTGAATCCTCCAATGATCGCTATCCTTACAAAATCGACTTCGACAATGAGCAAATCGCGGATTTGTTAATCTCCCGAAAAGGAGAATTGTACTCCATGAAAGGATCAATTGTGGGTTCATTGGCACGTATTTCTAGGCAGCCTGCGCCACAAGGACATTCATTTTTGGGTGTTGACTTGCCTTAAATCACTTGATTATAAAGCAGCTAAAAAGCCGTGTTGATTGGGATGTTATCAACACGGCTTCTTTCGTATTTTTAGATTTGCTAGCTGTTACCTGCCAACACACTTAGAACTAAGAATGACGCATAGCGCTAGGTATCTATCTGCGCCCCGTTCTACATTTTACATTCAGCGTTTTATATTTTACATTTCTAATCATCTCATCTAGCCCTCTATAAAAGCATTATCTTTACCATTTTTACAATTACTCAAACTACATGAAATACATCATTTATCTACTGCTTCTGGCAGTAGCTTGGACTGCTTGTGAAACCAATTCAACAGCATCAGACACAGAAACAGCCCAGATCCAAATTGACTCTGCCGCTGTCGAGCAACATTTAGCGACGCTAGCCTCAGACGAATTTGAAGGACGTAAACCATTTTCTGCTGGAGAGGAAAAAACAGTCGATTATCTAGTCAATGCTTTTAAAGACATGGGATTACAACCTGGCAATGGCGACAGCTATATTCAAGAAGTGCCTTTGGTGGAAATTACCGGAACGCCCGAAACAGAGATTGCCTTGATAAAAGGCGCAGATCAGATGATCTTCAAGCAAGGCAAGCAGATCGTGACGTATACCGAAAAAGTGGAAGAGCGCGTCGAAGTTAATGACGCAGAGCTGGTATTTTGTGGCTATGGCATCGTCGCGCCCGAGTACGGCTGGAACGACTACGAAGGTATAGATATGACTGGAAAGATCGCTGTCGTGATGGTCAATGATCCCGGTTTTGAGAATGAGGTAGATAGCACCATTTTTAAAGGTAACACCATGACCTACTATGGTCGATGGACGTACAAATATGAGGAGGCAGCTCGACAAGGTGCAGCAGGATGTTTGATTATCCATGAGCAGCGAGCAGCAGGCTATCCGTGGTTTGTGGTGCAGAGTTCTTGGACAGGCGGCAAACTCAATCTGGAAAGCGAACTACCTAAATGCAATATACAAGGCTGGATCACTTTACAGGCGACTTCGGATTTATTCAAATTTGCAAATACTGGCGAAAGAGGCTTTTTTGAGAAAGCACGCAGCACAGACTTTGAGCCAATTCCGCTGGGCGTGACGATAAGTACGTATGTAGAAAACGAGATGAAGCGCGATGTTTCTAAAAACGTCATCGCGATGTTGCCCGCTAAAGAAGAAAGCGATGAATATGTTATCTATTCTTCGCACTGGGATCATCTGGGCATCGGACAGCCGGTCAACGGCGACTCTATTTACAATGGCGCATTGGATAATGCAAGCGGTACGGCGAGTATGCTCGGCATCGCAGAAGCTTTCACTCAACTGCCAGAAGCACCGAGTCGAAATGTTGTCTTTTTGGCAGTCACCGCAGAAGAGCAAGGCTTGCTGGGTAGTGCGTACTATGCCGAAAATCCGATCTTCCCACCTGCTCAGACCGTCGCCAACTTGAACATCGACGGTGTCAATTTCTATGGAGCAACCAACGACTTATCCATCGTCGGTTACGGACAGTCAACTATGGATGACCTCACAGAAGAAGAAGCCAAAAAGCAAGGTCGATACGTGACACCGGATGCACAGCCGGAAAAAGGATTTTTCTTTCGTTCTGATCAGTTTAGCTTCGCCAAAATCGGGATTCCGGTCTTGTATATCGATAGCGGACTCGATCATAAAGAGAAAGGAAAAGCGTATAGCAAAGATCAATTGGATAAATATACCGCAGAACGCTACCATCGCCCTGCCGATCACTACACGCCCGGAGAGTGGGACTTATCCGGTATGGTGGCGGATGCGCTCTTATTTTTCAATATTGGGTATCGGATTGCCGACTCAGACATTTATCCAGAATGGAAGGATGGCTCTGAATTTAAGAGTAAGCGAGAGGTGTTGAAGGATTGATGGATACTTGAGATTTATAATCTGTGATTCTGCATATCGCCCTGTTTTTATAAAGCGTTGAATTTCAGTTTAATCCACTCTACTTAATCCCTAAGTTGACAACCTTGATTGCTCAATGAGACGACAAGCGACTCACATGAAAAATATCAGTCGCTTGTCCTAGAAATGAATAACTATGACTTCCTTTGAGGATACCCGTAAAGTGTGAAACAATATTTAGCTATCAATATTCTTTAGTGATTATGATTAAAACTGAAAATTTTGAGAAAATTGAAATCAGCAGTGCCGAAGACTTACGTGCATGGTTACTGCAATATCATACATCAGCGGATAGTTATTGGCTCGTGACATACAAGAAAGTAGTGCCTGATAAGTACGTATCTCGCGAGGAAGTCTTAGATGAATTGATTGTATTTGGATGGATAGATGGCATCAGAAGAAAGCTCAATGATCGGCAAACAATGCAACTCATCTCTCCTCGAAAAACTCAATATTGGGCGAAGACTTACAAAGATCGGGCGACAAAACTGATAGCAGAAGGAAGAATGCACGAAGCCGGACTACAGTCAATAGAAGTATCCAAACAAAATGGCTTATGGCACTTCATGGATGATGTAGATCAGCTCATTATACCGAAAGACTTAAAGAAAGCATTAGAGGCTAAGCCGGAAGCTTTTAATTTCTTTGATGCTATCAATGATTCGAGTAAGCGATTTGTGTTGCGCTGGCTGAAATTGGCGAAGACCGAGAAAACACGACTCAAGCGAATCGAACGATTGGTCGATTTATCACAAAAGGTGAGAAGCTACCGGGTAGTTAAATGTGACCTTATACACACTCTAATTCTCTTTTTTCAAAAACCATCGACTATGCAAAAAATAGAAGCTATCAATATCATGGACAAGTTCACCTTGTTCGAGAAACAATGGACGCCCCACATCATCGGCGAACTAAACGGTCAGCATGTCAAATTATGCAAGCTAAAAGATGAATTCATTTGGCACAGCCACGAGCACGAAGATGAACTGTTTATGGTCTTTCAAGGTACACTCTATATAGACTTTCGCGATCAAGAAACAGTTGCTATCAAAGCAGGTGAAATTATTATCGTACCAAAAGGCGTGGAGCATCGACCGTATACGAAAGGTGGCGAGATTGTCTTCAACTTACTCTTTGAACCCAAAGCAACTAAGCATACTGGAGAAGTAGAAGATGAGTGGACGGTGAAGGAGTTGGAATGAATTTAAAGTCATATTTTAAGAACGATAATTATGAATAATTCAACAACGATCATTTCTTGTTTATTCTTCCTGACTTTACTCTGTTGTACGCCCACAACTACTTACTGGGTAGGCAGTATTAAAGCAGATTGCGAAGGCGTCTCACCTACGAAATGCTTGCAAGTCTCTAGAAGTGAAACTCTAGCAGATGCCAATTGGGAGAATTTTTACAGCTCTATAGAGGGATTTGAATTCGAAGAAGGCTATCTGCAAAAAATAGAAGTTAAAGAGCGCAAACTCAATCCTCAAAATGTCCCGGCGGACGGATCGAGTATTGAGTATAAACTAGTGAAGGTTTTGGAAAAGAAAAAAGATGAACAGATCACGCTTGATAGAAAATGGGTAGCGACAATGATTCGTGGTGAAAAATTGGGCAATATGGATCAATTACCGACTTTGCTCATTGACCAAGCCGAAATGCGGATTTCTGGCAATAGCAGCTGTAACCGATATTCAGCAAATATCACTTGGTTATCCGGAAGAAAAATGACAATTGATAGAATAGGCTCGACGAAAAGGATGTGCAGCAATATGTCTGTCGAACAAGCTTTTACGACTGCCTTGAGTGAAGTCACACATTTTAAAATAGAAGGGAAAGAGTTGATGTTGTATAACGAAAATGATGCAATAGTACTACGCTTCCAATCTGCTGCTTCTGAAAAAACCATGCAAGCATTGCACGATATTTGGACGACGATCAGGATCGACGGCAATCCAATAAATCGAATGGTAAAAACACCTACTCTAGAAATCAACCTCAATCAAATGCGCATCATGGGTAATGATGGTTGCAATGAGTATTCAGCTGATATTCAAGAAGTTAGTGAGCAAAAACTCATTGTGAGTATGATGGCAAGTACAAAAAAAGCTTGTTTAGATAAGAATGTAGCTCCAGCATATTATGCTGCTTGGGATAAAGTCGTAAGCTATCGAAGAGATGGTCTGAATCTGATGTTATTGGATGAGAATGGTGAGGAAGTACTAGCGTTTTTTAAAGTTGATTAAATCACTTCTGGCATAAAGATGCAAAGATTGTGTTCTATACCAGAAGGTTTTCAAGTTGCTGACTTTAAGATTGACTTAATCGGGTCAAATATATGCACAGCCCGAAGGAGTCATATTGTATACGCTAAGTCCACATTATTTAGATTCTACGTATTTCTTCAATCCAGCTAAATCTTTTAAATGCATTTGATGAACCCAATTGATAATATTGCCGAAGTAAGCAATCAAGAAAGCCGGTTTCTTCAATTTTTCATTGAACCATAAATTTACTTCTGTTTCAGATTCGGATAGCTTTTTTAAGATAAAGTCCATCCTTACATCTTCTTCAAAGGGAGCAACAAAGCTCTTCAAGTAAAAACTGACCTTTTCATTATTGACAAGTTCTGTAATTTCTTGATAGCCAAACTGTTTCCCTTTTTGATTTTGATAAATGGTCTGAGCACCTACTTCGCCATCCTCGTTAGCTACTTGACAAAGCGAATTGGTCTCTTTAGGCCATGCACTCCATTCCATCAATTGTTCTTGATATCGAATAGCGTCATATACTGTTTCGATGGGTGTTTTTACTGTGATTGTTTCTATATATTGTACTTTATTGGGCAATTTCCAGATAAGCAAAGCTAGAGCAACCAGACATCCTGCGACAATTCCTAATATTATAGATAGCATCAACTTAGTAAGTTTAAGTTAAAAATGCTGCAAAATTAAGGGTAAGACCACTCTAGGTGACAAAACTTTCCTGCAAGCGAAAAGCATGATCGACCTTGTCGAGTAAGGCTTGAATTGGTCTGAAAAGCTGCCTCAAGTAGTTTTCATCTTGATGAAATCGTCGAATCGCTTTTTCCAAACAATCTCT